>NZ_JBIUWI010000003.1:68610-162146 GCF_044743385.1 Pseudomonas sp. NPDC087639
AAGGCCGATACATGGACGCCATCGCTCCAGGCGGCCTGGGCGGCACCTACGCCGGTAGCCCGATCGCTTGCGCCGCGGCCCTGGCCGTGATGGAAGTGTTCGAAGAAGAACAACTGCTGGACCGCTGCAAGGCTGTTGGCGAGCGTCTGGTCATTGGCCTCAAAGCCATCCAGGCCAAGTACCCGGTGATCGGCGAAGTCCGTGCCCTGGGCGCGATGATTGCCGTCGAGCTGTTCGAAAACGGCGACAGCCACAAACCGAACGCTGCCGCTGTTGCGTCCGTTGTGGCCAAGGCTCGTGACAAGGGCCTGATCCTGCTGTCCTGCGGCACCTACGGCAACGTTCTGCGCGTACTCGTACCGCTGACCTCGCCGGACGAGCAACTGGACAAAGGTCTGGCGATCATCGAAGAGTGCTTCTCGGAGCTGTAAGGCCCGGCACCGTGTGATCGGATAGACAAAAAACCCGCTTCGGCGGGTTTTTTTCCGCCTCCTGAATCACATCCACAGGTTTAGTGCTGTATCGAATCGCCAGCATTGGCTAAGGTTCAGGCATTGCAAGGGAGAGCGCGCATGACTGCCGTTGTTTTACCCGCCGTACCCCGAGTGCTGATTGCCGAGGCCGACCCATGGTCTCGTGACCTGCTCAAACAAGTGTTGCTGAACGTGCGTTGCGATGCTCGTGTGGATCTGTGTGCCGACGGCCAGCAGGCCCTGGACATGCTGCGTGACGTGCCCTATGACCTGGCCATTGTTGATTGGGAATTGCCCGGTACCGATGGGCTGAACGTGCTGCGTAGCGTGCGTCAGCGTAAACGCAATCCGCCGCTGCCGTTCATTCTGATGAGCAGCCGTACCGATAGCGCCAGCGTGCGCGAAGCCCTGCCGCTGGCGCCGACCGCCTACCTCGCCAAGCCGTTGAACATGGAGAGCCTGACCGAGCGTTTGCAGGGTTTGCTGCTCAATGCCGGTGAAGAGGTGTTCTGTGAAGTGCCGACATTGGCGCCAGGCATGACCTTGTCGGTGTTCCTTGAGCGACGCCGCGAGCTGGCTGACGGCGCGCCATTGATGACCGATGTGCATGTGGCGGTCAAACGCAGCCTGAATCCCAACGGCCTTGATCTGAAGCTGCTGGAAGATGAGATAAAAACCGATCCGCAGATCACCGCCGTGTTGATCGCCGCCGCCAACAGTGCCGCGCAACACCATGGCACGGCGGTGCAGACGCTCGCGCAGGCGCTGCATCGGCTTGGCACTGGGCAGAGCATGAATCTGATTCTGGGTCTGGCGCTCAAGCGCAGCGCCAAGCTCAGTGATCCGTGTCTGGCGGATTACGCCGAGCGCTATTGGGGGTTGTCGCTGCACACCGCCGAGTACGCGCGCACCTTGGCGCGTCTGCTCGATCTGGATCAGGAGCGCTGCTATTGCGCAGGCATGCTGCATTGCTTGGGCGATCTCGCGCTGCTGCGCTGTTTGCAGGAGTGGAAGCAGGCGGGCGGTGAGTTGGATGAGTGGGAGGAAGTCGGCGACGCGTTAGCCGAATTCGGCGCGGCTTACGGTTCGGCGCTACGCACTCGCTGGCGGCTGCCGCTGGAGCTGCGCGAGTTGATTGCCTCGGTCTACCAGCTCGGTGGCGGAGTGTATTCCCGTGAGGCGCTGGTGATGAACATGGCGGCGCAAATGGCTCGCCTGACTGAGCATGAGGGCGTAGAGGAACTGGCGAAGAGTCGCACGGCGCGATTGCTCAAGATCGGGTTGCCGGAGTTGATGCGGATGCGTAAGTAACGTGCCTCGACAAACTCCAATCCTGTAGGAGCTGCGGCACGCTGCGATCTTTTGATCCTGTTTTTTAGAAGCAAGATCAAAAGATCGCAGCGTGCCGCAGCTCCTACATGGGTTATGTGTGGGGGGTCAGGCTGAGATGATCCGGTTCTTGCCCTGGCGCTTGGCTTCATACATCGCCGCATCCGCGCGGGCGAACAGGCTGTCGAGGCTCTCGTCCTCTACCGTGAGACTGGTCAGGCCCTGGCTCACGGTGATGCCAAAGGTCTGGCCTTCATGGCTGAAGTTCAAACGCTGAATCTGCTGTTGTAGCCGCTCGGCTACCTGCATGGCCATGTCTGGCGCGCAACCGGGAAACACCGCCGCAAACTCTTCGCCACCAATGCGCCCGAAAAGATCTCCCCGGCGTAGCGAGCCACGGCCGCACTCGGCGATCTGTTGCAACACGTTGTCGCCCTGCGGATGACCGTAACTGTCGTTGATCACTTTGAAGTCATCGATATCCAGCAGCAGAAAGGCCAGCTGCGCGCCTTGCAGGCGTGCCTGTTCGAATTCGTGATGGGCGCATTCGAAGAAGTGTCGGCGGTTGCTGCTTTGAGTCAGCACGTCGGTGGTGGCCAGGCGTTGCAGTTCGGTTTCCATCTGCTTTTTGTCGGTGATGTCCTCGGCAATGCCGACGATAATCACCGGTTGCCCGGGTTCGTCCTGACGATTGATAAAGCATTTGTCGCTGAGCCAGCGCACCTGGCCGTCGGCGGCGATGATGCGGTACTCGCGATCTTCCACGGCGCCTTGGTGCAGCACTTCGGCGAGGCTGCGTTCGGCGTAGTCCAGATCATCAGGGTAGATGCTGTCGCGCCACTGGTTGTAGTCGGCGAGCAAGAGCCCCGCTGAGCGGCCGAAAATCCGCTCATAGGCCGGGCTGACGTACAGCACCTGACGGGTTTCCCAGTTGAAGGCCCATAGCACGGCGTTGACGCTGACCAGAAGCGAGCTGAACAGTTGTTCGCGCTCACTGAGGCGGGCGACTTCGCCTTGGGCGTGCATCAGCGCCATCAAGGTTTGCGCGGCCTCGGGCCACTGCGGGAGGGATGAGTCTTTTTGGTTGTTATTGACCATCGGCACAGATCTCAGAGAGCGTGCCGTGTCGACAACAACGGCCACGCCTAAACCCGCCGGAATGGCGAAGTCTTTGAGATAGGGGATTTAGGGTGAAGTTCCGAAGGGTGCGCCCGGGAGTTCGGGCGCACCGATCAACGGTCTCAGACTGCCGCAGGACGCAGCGAGTAGGTTTTCAACTGGTCGGCAAATTCGCGCAGGGACTGGATGCCACTGGCTTCGGCCTCGTGAATCCATTCTTTGATGGCGGCGAGCATGTCGTGGCCATTTGCGCTGGTCTTGACCCAGATCTGCTGCAGGGCCAGGCGTTTTTCGTAAATTACTTTCAACGACTGGCTGTGCTCGAGCATGTTCTGGATGCGTGCGTGATGACGATCTTCCAACAGGCTGGTTTCCCGCGACAACAGGCGTTTGGCCCGGTGGAACTGGTGACGCACCGAATGATCCACCTTGGCCAGTTCCTGCTTGACCAGCGGGCCGATGACCAACTTGCGGTATTGGGCCATGATCTGGAAGCGGTTGTTGAGGATCGCCATGGCGGTGTCCATGTCCAGATTGCCCTTGCCTTCGACGCGATGGGCAATCGGCGCTACACGTTGCACCTTGGCCAGACGCAGGAAGCTGAAGACTTTGATCCACGCCCAACCGAGGTCGAACTCCCACTTCTTCACCGACAGCTTGGCCGAGTTAGGGTAGGTGTGATGGTTGTTATGCAGTTCTTCGCCGCCGATCAGGATGCCCCACGGCACCAGATTGGTCGCCGCGTCACGGCATTCGAAATTGCGGTAACCGATGGCATGGCCCAGACCATTGACCACGCCGGCAGCCCATACCGGGATCCACATCATCTGGATCGCCCAGATGGTGATGCCGATGGTGCCGAACAGCAGCAGGTCGATAACGCCCATGATCGCCACGCCCAGCAGCGGATAGCGGCTGTAGACGTTGCGCTCGATCCAGTCTTCCGGGCAATTCTTGCCGTAGATGCGCAGGGTTTCCGGGTTTTCGGCCTCGGCGCGATACAGTTCGGCGCCTTTGCGCAGAACGGTGGACAAACCCTTGACGACCGGACTGTGCGGGTCATCTTCGGTTTCGCATTTGGCATGGTGTTTACGGTGGATGGCGGTCCACTCGCGGGTGTTCTGCGCCGTGGTCAACCACAGCCAGAAGCGGAAAAAGTGTTTCAGGCCAGCATTCAGCTCCAGTGAGCGATGGGCCGAGTAACGGTGCAGATAGACCGTGACGGCGACAATTGTCACATGGGTCATCAGCAGGGTGACTGCGACCAGTGACCAGGCCGACAAGCCAAGAAAACCTTCGTACCACATAGGCTATAGGGCCCTCGATAAAGATAAAAACAGCCGTTGCATTATCACCAAGCACACAGATAAAACCAGTCGCCCTTTCAGATAAGAGTCGCTGGATGTTTCTTGACCTATAATTCCAACCTTTTTGTAGGGACATGGACGGCCGAATGTATGCCACTTATCGCGATGCCTTGCGTGCATCGCTGCTCTATCTCGTACTTGCGGTGGTCTGGCTGCAAGGTACTGATTATTTATTAAACAGTTTCTTCGATAACTCCGTTGATCTGGCGCGATGGCAACTGATCAACGGCTATGTCTTTGCGGCGTTCAGCGCCGGGCTGATCTTCCTGGCGCGGGCGCGGTTATGCGAATTTCTCGGCATTGGTGCGCGTCTGCGTGAGCGTCACGCTGATCGCGAACGCTTGCGTCAAGCGGCTGCGGTGTTCGACTGCACCCGCGAAGGCGTGCTGGTCACTGACCGCCGGGGCCTGATCGTGCACGTCAACCGCGCGTTCATCGAGATCACCGGTTATCAGCGCGATGAAGTCCTCGGCCAGCAACCCAGTCTGTTCAAGTCAGGCCACCATCCGCCGGGTTTCTATCAGGCGATGTTCGCGACGCTGGAAAGCCAGGGCGAGTGGAGTGGCGAGATCTGGAACCGTCGCAAAAGCGGCGAAATCTATCCGCAGTGGCAAACCATCCGCGTCATCCACGATGATCAAAAGAGCCAGGTCAGTCATTACGTCGCGGTGTTTTCCGACATCAGTGCGATCAAGCATTCCGAGCACGAACTCAAGCACCTTGCCCACCACGATCCGCTGACCGACCTGCCCAATCGCCTGCTGTTCGGCGACCGCGCCGAGCAGGCACTGGCTTCGGCGCAGACCCATAAGCGTGGCTGTGCGCTGCTGTTGCTCGATCTGGATCACTTCAAGATGATCAACGACAGCCTCGGGCATAACGTCGGCGACCGCTTGCTTAAAGCTGTGGCGGCGCGTTTGCAGGTGCTGTTCGGCACCGGCATCACGCTGGCGCGACTCGGCGGCGACGAGTTCGCGGTGCTGGCGGAAAGTTGTCCACAGCCCGGTCAGGCAGCGGCGCTGGGCCAGCGCATTCTCGACGCGCTCAAGGAGTCGTTTTGCATCGACGGCCACGAACTGTTCATCAATGCCAGCATCGGCATCAGCCTGTTTCCCAGTGATGCGTTGAGTGCCGATCAACTGTTGCGTAATGCCGATGCGGCATTGTTCAAGGCCAAGGGCAGCGGGCGAAACGGTTACGCGTTGTACACCGAAGAACTCACCGCCCATGCCCAACAGCGAGTTGAGATTGCCTTCGAATTGCGCCGAGCGCTGGAGCAGCAGGAGCTACGGGTTTATTACCAACCGGTGCATGACCTGAAAACCAGTCGCTTGATCGGCGTTGAAGCCTTGGTGCGCTGGGAGCATCCGCAGCGCGGTCTGGTGTCGCCGGCGGAGTTTATT
This sequence comes from Pseudomonas sp. NPDC087639, assembly GCF_044743385.1. Taxonomy (NCBI): domain Bacteria; kingdom Pseudomonadati; phylum Pseudomonadota; class Gammaproteobacteria; order Pseudomonadales; family Pseudomonadaceae; genus Pseudomonas; species Pseudomonas sp. NPDC087639. The sequence continues at coordinate 74,302 of NZ_JBIUWI010000003.1, forward strand.
CCGATTGCCGAGCGTACCGGGTTGATCGCCGAAATCGACGCCTGGGTGATGCAGCAGGCTTGCCGACAGATGTGCCAATGGCAGCAGGCCGGGGTGGTACTGGCGTTTGTCGCGGTGAATGTTTCGTCGCGGCTTTTCGCCCGGCGCGAGCTGTATCAGCAGGTGGCGCAGGTGCTGCGCGATACCGGGCTGGATCCGGCGTATCTCGAACTGGAAGTGACCGAAAGCGCGGTGATGGACGATCCGGAAGTGGCGCTTGAGCAGATGCATCGCTTGCGCGAATTGGGCATTCGTCTGGCCATCGATGATTTCGGCACCGGCTATTCTTCGCTGTTGCGACTCAAGCGCTTGCCCGTGCAGAAGCTCAAAATCGATCAGGGTTTCGTCGCTGGATTGCCGTGGGACGAGGATGACGCTGCAATTGTCCGGGTGATCATCGCGCTGGCCCGCAGCATGGGCATGCAGGTGCATGCCGAGGGGATCGAGCAGGCTGAGCAGGCGGCATTTCTGTTGGCGCAGGAGTGCGATCTGGGGCAGGGCTACTGGTTTGGGCGGCCGGTGCCGGCGTTGGATATAGATTGGGCACGCGCCCCGGTGATTGGCTGAACCCCTCTGTGGCTGAAGGAAATTATTGTGGCGAGGGGATTTATCCCCGATGGGTCGCGCAGCGATCCCAAAAAATGGGACTGCTGCGCAGTCCATCGGGGATAAATCCCCTCACCACTAGGTTTCATGCAGGTTTCAAACGCGATGAACACCGTGCAGACCCTTGCCCTCTCTCATAATGTTTTCTAGTTATATAAACATTCTTAAATAGTCTTTTTAAGAATATCTATGCCTCTCTTATATTGCTCCCACGCCGAACGCAGTGCCGCCCACTGCCAGGCAAATCCCATTCAAAGGAGCAGCACCATGAGCGCATCCCTTCGCAGCGTTGACGGTCAGGACGAAGCCACCATCTTGCGTGAAATCCAGAGTGCCCTGCGCGATCTGCGGTTCGGCGCGGTGGAGATCACTGTGCACAACGCTCAAGTCGTCCAGATCGAACGCAAAGAGAAATTCCGTTTGCAGCAGCCGGGCAACAAGCCGAGCTAAAAAGATCGTCCGATCGCGGCCCGAGCCTTCGGCAGCTCCTACAGGGGGCTGTGTGCACGAGCTGGCGAAGGCGGCGATCTTTCAGCGGGACCCGATTCCAGCAGTACATAAGAAAAAGCCACCACCCAGAATTCCAGGAGCTTTCACCATGTCGTCGATTCGCCGTTACGCTTTGGCCGCCCTGGCCAGCGCTGTGTTTGCCGGTTCCGCGGTTGCCAAGGATTACGAGCTGCTCAACGTGTCGTATGACCCGACGCGCGAGCTGTATCAGGACTACAACGCCGAATTCATCAAGTTCTGGCAGAAGGACCATGCCGGCGACACCGTGAAAATCCAGCAGTCCCATGGCGGCTCGGGCAAGCAGGGCCGTGCGGTGATCGATGGCCTGCGTGCCGACGTGGTGACCCTGGCCCTGGCCGGTGACATCGACGAAATCGCCAAACTCGGCAAGACGCTGCCGGCCGACTGGCAGAAGCGTCTGCCGGAAGCGAGCACGCCGTACACCTCGACCATTGTGTTCCTGGTGCGCAAGGGCAACCCGAAAGGCATCAAGGACTGGGGCGATCTGGTCAAGAACGACGTCTCGGTGATCACGCCGAACCCGAAAACCTCCGGCGGTGCGCGCTGGAACTTCCTCGCCGCGTGGGCCTACGGCCTGAAAGCCAACGGCGGCAGCGAAGAAAAAGCCAAAGAGTACGTGCAGACGCTGTTCAAGCACGTGCCGATTCTCGATACCGGCGCTCGCGGCTCGACCATCACCTTCGTCAACAACGGTCAGGGTGACGTGTTGCTGGCTTGGGAGAACGAAGCATTCCTGGCGCTGAAAGAAGATGGCGGCGCGGACAAGTTCGACATCGTCGTGCCTTCACTGTCGATCCTCGCCGAACCACCGGTGGCCGTGGTCGACAAGAACGCAGCGAAGAAGGGTAACGAGCAGATCGCCGAAGCCTATCTAAAGCATCTCTACAGCCCGGCCGGTCAGGAAATCGCGGCGAAGAATTTCTACCGCCCTCGTGATAAGGACGTGGCCGCCAAATACGCCCAGCAGTTCCCGAAACTGGAACTGGTGACCATCGACAAGGACTTCGGCGGCTGGAAAACCGCGCAACCGAAATTCTTCAATGACGGTGGCGTGTTCGACCAGATTTATCAGGCGCAGTAAGTTTTCATAGCCATAAACAAGCCCCGGATTTACCTTCGGGGCTTCGCGCGTTTTTTAACCAGGGACTTTTATGTCGCGTCGTATCTCCCCCGTCATACCCGGCTTCGGGCTGACGCTGGGTTACACCTTGGTGTACCTCAGCCTGATTGTGCTAATCCCGCTGGCGGCGATGTTCATTCACGCCTCGCAGCTCACCTGGGATCAGTTCTGGACGATCATCTCTGCGCCGCGCGTACTGGCTGCACTGAAGCTGAGCTTCGGCACCGCGCTGTGTGCCGCGATCATCAACGGCATCATCGGCACACTGCTGGCCTGGGTGCTGGTGCGCTACACCTTCCCGGGGCGCAAGGTCATCGACGCGATGATCGATCTGCCGTTCGCCCTGCCGACGGCCGTGGCCGGTATCGCGCTGACCGCGCTGTACGCGCCGGCCGGCCTGGTCGGCCAGTTTGCCGCCGACCTCGGCTTCAAGATCGCCTACACCCCGTTGGGTATCACCCTCGCATTGACCTTCGTGACCCTGCCGTTCGTGGTACGCACGGTGCAACCGGTGCTGGCCGATATCCCCCGTGAAGTCGAAGAAGCCGCCGCCTGCCTCGGTGCCAAACCGTGGCAAGTGTTCCGCCACATTCTGGTGCCGGCGCTGCTGCCCGCGTGGCTGACCGGTTTTGCCCTGGCGTTTGCCCGTGGTGTTGGCGAGTACGGTTCGGTGATTTTCATCGCCGGCAACATGCCGATGAAAACCGAGATTCTGCCGCTGCTGATCATGGTCAAACTCGACCAATATGATTACACCGGCGCCACTGCCATCGGCGTGCTGATGCTGGTGGTTTCCTTCGTCCTGTTGCTGCTGATCAACTTGCTGCAGCGGCGCATCGAAACCCCATAAGGAGGCGCGAACATGTCCCAATCGTCTATTGCGGCCGCTTCCTCGGCCAACGCTGCGCGTCGCGGCAGTGCCACGTCGCGGCGCATTCTGATCGGTCTCGGCTGGCTGATCTTTTTCCTGTTTTTGCTGCTGCCGCTGTTCATCGTGGTGTCGCAGGGCTTGAAGAACGGTCTCGGCGCGTTCTTTACCGCGATCTTTGAACCGGATGCTCTTTCGGCACTGAAGCTCACCGTGTTCGCCGTGCTGATTTCGGTGCCGCTGAACCTGGTGTTCGGCGTCAGCGCCGCGTGGTGCGTGAGCAAATACTCGTTCCGCGGCAAGAGCATGCTGGTGACGCTGATCGACCTGCCGTTCTCGGTGTCGCCGGTGATCGCAGGTCTGGTCTACGTGCTGATGTTCGGCGCTCAGGGTCTGTTCGGGCCGTGGTTGCAGGATCACGACATTCAGATCGTCTTTGCGCTGCCGGGCATCGTGCTGGCGACGATTTTCGTCACCGTGCCGTTCGTGGCCCGTGAACTGATCCCGCTGATGCAGGAGCAGGGCACTCAGGAAGAGGAAGCCGCGCGTCTGCTCGGCGCCAATGGCTGGCAGATGTTCTGGTACGTCACCGTCCCCAACATCAAGTGGGGCCTGATCTATGGCGTGGTGCTATGTACCGCGCGGGCCATGGGTGAGTTCGGTGCGGTGTCGGTGGTTTCCGGGCACATTCGCGGGGTGACCAACACCTTGCCGCTGCACGTCGAGATCCTCTACAACGAATACAACCACGTGGCCGCGTTCGCCGTGGCGAGCCTGTTGCTGATCCTGGCGCTCTTTATCCTGCTGGCCAAGCAGTGGAGCGAAAACCGTATCAACCGCCTGCGCGCCAGCGCCGCGGAGGAATAATTCATGTCGATCGAAGTGCGTAACGTCAGCAAGAATTTCAATGCGTTCAAGGCGCTGGACAACATCAGCCTGGACATTCACAGCGGTGAACTGGTCGCGCTGCTCGGCCCGTCGGGCTGCGGCAAGACTACCTTGCTGCGCATTATTGCCGGTCTGGAAACCCCGGATCAGGGCAACATCGTGTTTCACGGTGAAGACGTGTCCGGCCACGACGTGCGGGATCGCAACGTCGGCTTCGTGTTCCAGCACTACGCCTTGTTCCGGCACATGACGGTGTTCGACAACGTCGCGTTCGGCCTGCGCATGAAACCGAAAAACCAGCGCCCGACTGAAAGCCAGATCGCAACCAAGGTTCATGAACTGCTGAACATGGTGCAACTGGACTGGCTGTCGGATCGCTACCCGGAGCAACTGTCCGGTGGTCAGCGTCAGCGGATCGCGCTGGCCCGTGCCTTGGCGGTGGAGCCGAAGGTGCTGCTGCTCGACGAACCCTTCGGCGCCCTCGACGCCAAGGTGCGTAAAGAACTGCGCCGCTGGCTCGCGCGTTTGCACGAAGACATCAACTTGACCTCGGTTTTCGTGACCCACGACCAGGAAGAAGCGATGGAAGTTGCCGACCGTATCGTGGTGATGAACAAAGGTGTGATCGAGCAGATCGGCTCACCGGGCGACGTCTACGAAAACCCGGCCAGTGATTTCGTTTATCACTTCCTCGGTGATTCGAACCGTCTGCACTTGGGCGATGACAACCACGTACTGTTCCGTCCGCATGAAGTGTCGCTGTCGCGGCATGAGCTGGAGGATCACCACGCCGCCGAAGTCCGCGATATCCGGCCGCTGGGCGCGACCACGCGGGTGACGTTGAAGGTGGAAGGGCAGACAGATCTGATCGAGGCCGAAGTGGTGAAGGATCACGACAGCCTGACGGGCCTGGCCAAGGGTGAGACCCTGTTCTTCAAGCCGAAGGTCTGGCAGAAAGTCGCCAGCATTTAAAATCAAAAGCTTCGCGAGCAGGCTCGCTCCCACATTTGGAATGCATTTCCCTGTGGGAGCGAGCCTGCTCGCGAAAGCTATCTAGACAGCCGCCCGATTCGGATTGACCCGCACCGCCCCCGCCCGCGCCTCGATCTGCTCTTTCAACTCCTGCCGCATCCCGAGCAGGAACGCCAACTCGGCCACGACAAACAGCGGCCCGACAATCAGCCCGCTCACATCATCGACAAACGCCGGTTTGCGCCCTTCATAGTGGTGCCCGACAAACTGAATCACCCAGCCAATCACAAACATTGCCAGACCACTGCTCAGCCAGACCATGGTGCTCTGCTGCGCCAGTACATGCCCGGCCCACACCGAAAGCCCCATCAGCACTGTCATCAGCACGCCGAGCTTCACTTCCAGGCGCAGGTAAAACCCCGCCGAAGCGAGCGCCACGATCACGGCCGGTGAAATCCACAACCCGCCCAACGACCATTCCGGACGCGACAGCAAAACCGCCACCGCCACCACAATCAGCGGAATGCCGATAAAGTGGCTGGCAATGTTGCGCGGGTCACGGTGGTAGGCGGCATATTGACTCAAGTGATCGACGAGGCTTTTCATTGTTGTTCCTCCTGTAGGGTGATTGCAGCATGCCCCGGGTTGAGCGTTCGTTCTGTCAGGCAGCCGACAATCAGGAGATTTCATGGATATGCGTTCACGGCTGCTGACCGGGCAGTGGTTCAGTCATTTGCCTGCGTCCTTTCAGGATAGTCTGCTGGCGGCGGCCCGGGAGCGGCGGCTGACGGCGGGGCAGCGCCTGTTTCAGCGTGGCGATCCACCGTGCGGTTTGTACGCCGTGCTCGATGGCGCCGTGCGTATCAGCGCGGTGAGTGAGCAGGGCAAGGAAGCGTTGTTGAGTCTGGTGGAGGCGCCGCACTGGTTCGGCGAAATTTGTCTGTTCGACGGTCAGCCACGCACCCATGACGCCTTCGCCGTCGGGCCGTGCACGTTGCTGAATATTCCGCAGAATACAATGCTGAAATTGCTCGACGAGCAACCGGTGTACTGGCGGCACCTGGCGCTGTTGATGAGCCATAAGCTGCGCCTGACGTTTATCAATCTCGAACAGTTGAGTCTGCTGCCAGCGCCGGCGCGGCTGGCGCATCGCTTGCTGATGATCGCCGAGGGCTATGGCGAGATTGATGCGCCCCGTCGAGTGCTGCAACTGCCGCAGGAGCAGTTGGCGTCGATGCTCTCGCTGTCACGGCAAACCACCAATCAGATTCTCAAGGAGTTGCAGGGGCAGGGGATTATTGGCTTGGCTTACGGTGAGATCGAAATTCTTGATGCGGTGCGATTGCGTGCGCTGGCCACAATCTAATAATTCACATCGATCAATGTAGGAGTGAGCCTTTGTGGTGAGGGGATTTATCCCCGATGGGTGGCGCAGCCGCCCCAAACCTGCAATGAAAAGTTCGGCGACTGCTACGCAGTCGGTCGGGGATAAATCCCCTCACCACAGAGCTCACTCTTACACGGACAAGGTGTGTGGCTCAGGAACCGCGATAGGTCGAGAAACCATATGGGCTCAGCAGCAACGGGATGTGATAGTGCTGATCCGTCTGTTTCACTTCGAAAATCACCGGAATCTCCGGAAAGAACGTTTCGTGTTGGGTCTTTTTGAAGTACTCACCGGTCTTGAACACCACCCGGTATTCACCTGCTTCGAACGGCTGTTTGGCCGGGAACAGTTCGGCGATGCGCCCTTGTTCGTTGGTGGTGCCTTCGGCCAACGGCTGCCAGTTCTGGCCGACGTGTTTTTCCAGCGTCACGTTGACGCCCGGCGAAGGCAGGCCATTTTCCAGGTTGAGCACGTGGACGCTCAGCGGGTTGCCGGCGGCCAGGGCCAGGCTTGAGAAAGCACTCAGGCCGAGTGCGGCGAAGGTCATGCGCAGGGTCGTCATGATGAAACTCCTTATTGGGAACGGGTGATGGACAGGCCGGCCTTGTCGGCGGCGCGGGTGGCACAGGTTTCGTCTTGCTCGCCGCCACCGGAACCGGCCACGCCCATGGCGCCGACCAATTCATTGCCAGCGAACAGCGGAATGCCGCCGCCAAGCAGCAGCAATTCGTCGAGGGTGTTGAGGTTGGCGGTTTCCGGGTTGCTGCGAGCGCGCTCGGCGAACAAGCGGGTTGGGGTTTTCGTCGACAGCGCCGTGTAGGCCTTGCGCTGACTGGCAGCGGTGTTGTGCGGGCCGACACCGTCGCCACGCATCGTCACCAGCAAGTTGCCGCCACGGTCGAGCACCGACACCGTGCCGGTACAATTGCCCATCGCGGTATCGGCCAGCAGGCGTGCGGTTTTCAGGTCGAGATCAGCGTGGCGCGGCAGTTCAGGGGCGGCGAAAACACTGGCGCTGAGGCCGATGGCCAAGCTGGCAACAAGGTATTTGACGGTCATGAGCAGGCTCCTAAAGCGAAGGTCGCCACCTTAGCCGCCGGACTTCGTCAGAACCTCGTCAGTCGGATTACAAGTTTGTAATGGGCAACGCCGCCGAAGGCGCCTAGCCTGTGTGCCTGATCAATCGAGGTGTGCCATGCGTTTGCTGGTCGTAGAAGATGAAGCCAAAACCGCCAATTTCCTTGCCAAAGGGCTGGGCGAGTCCGGATTCGCCGTGGATGTGGCGCTCAATGGCCTCGACGGGCGCTATTTCATCGAGCAGCAGGAATACGACCTGATCATCCTCGACGTGATGTTGCCGGGCCTCAACGGCTGGCAATTGCTGCAACTGATCCGCCAGCGCGGCGCCACGCCGGTGCTGTTCCTGACCGCCAAGGACGCCATCGAAGACCGCGTGCGCGGCCTCGAACTGGGCGCCGACGATTACTTGCTCAAACCCTTCGCCTTCGCCGAATTGCTCGCGCGCGTGCGCACATTGCTGCGGCGCGGGCCGATGCGCGAGGCCGAGTCGTACAGCATCGCCGATCTGGAAATCGACGTGCTGCGCCGCCGCGTCAGTCGTGGCGGCCAGCGCATTTCCTTGACCAACAAGGAATTCGCGCTGCTGCATTTGCTCGCCAGTCGTCAGGGCGAAGTGTTGTCGCGCACGCTGATTGCCTCGCAAGTGTGGAACCTGAATTTCGACAGCGACACCAACATGGTCGAAGTCGCGGTGCGTCGTTTGCGCTCCAAGGTTGACGATCCGTACATGCCGAAACTTATCCACACCGTGCGCGGCGTCGGTTATCAACTGGAAGCGCCTGACGATGCGCTCTAGGTCGATCGCCTGGCGCCTGGCGCTGGCGTTCGCCGTCGTCTGCGCCTTGGTACTGAGCGCGATCGGCGTGTTCCTTTACCGCTCGCTCGCTGCGGAAATCGCCTGGCGCGACGATCTGGCTTTGCTCGGTCGACTGGAGCAGGTACGCGCCTTGCTCGCCGACAGCGACAGCCTCGACGCCTTGCAGGCGCGGCCACGGCTGTACCAGAACATGCTGGGCAATCTCGACAGCCTGTTGCTGGTGCGACGCGCCGACGGCTCCAGCGTGATCAGCATCAACCCGCGCCAGCGCGAATTACCGGCGCTCAACGCCATCCCTCGCGATCAAGCGCCGCAGCGCCGTGACGTGCTGACCTGGCAGGCGCCGGACGGTGCAGAGGTGGCGTTGTTGTCCGGCGAAGCCCAAGGGCCGAGCGGCGAGTCGCTGACCGTGATCGCCGGCAAGGTGTTAAGCGAACGCGAGCAGATGCTCGCCAGTTATCGCATGCGGCTGTACCTGGCGATCGGGCTCGGCGCGCTGCTCGCTTTTGCGTTGGGGTTGCTGTTGCTGCGCCGTGGTCTGCAACCGTTGCGCCAGTTAAGCGAAGCGGTGCGCGGCATCGATCTGCGCAGTCTCGATCAGCGTTTGCCCGCCACTAATACACCCGCCGAATTGCTCGAACCGGTGCAAGCCTTGAACGGCATGCTGGCGCGTCTGGAGGACAGCGTGCAGCGCCTGTCGCAGTTCTCCGCCGACCTCGCCCACGAGATTCGCACGCCGCTGCACACCTTGCTCGCCAGCAACGGCCAGGCACTCAATCACCCGCGCAGCACGGCGGAATATCAGGAAGTGCTGGCGTCGAACATGGAAGAGTTCGAGCGACTCAAGCGCATGGCGGAAAACCTGATGTTCCTCGCCCGCGCCGAACAGGCCGAGCGTGCGCTCGACCTGCGCAGCCTGGATCTGCAGGAAGTGGGTGGCGAACTCTGTGATTACTTCGAAGCGCTGGCCGACGACCGCGACCTTCGGCTCGAAAACCAGTTGCACGGCGAGCTCCGCGCCGACCAGCAACTGCTGCAACGTGCCCTCGGCAATCTGCTCGCCAACGCGGTGCGGCATGCCGATCCAGGCACCACGATCTGCCTGCGTCGCTGCGATGAGCCGGGCGTTTGCTGGTTGCAGGTACACAACCACGGCCCGGCCATTGGCGCCGAGCATCTGGGCAAACTGTTCGACCGCTTCTACCGCGTCGACCCGGCCCGCGCCGAGCCGGGTGATTCGGGCGGATTAGGGTTGGCAATTGTGCAATCGATCATGCAACTGCATGGCGGGCAGGTGCGGGTGAGCAGTGATGCGGCGGGCACTGTTTTTGAGCTGGGGTTTGTGGTGAGCCAGTGATTACTTCTTGATCACTCGGAATTAGGCTAACCTTGTTCAATGAGTGCATCAAATACGATGCAAAGTTAATTAAATAATTCTATTTGCATCGTAAGTAATGCAGGAAATGGCAATGGAACAGCTTGGTGAATTGATTAGAGCCCTGCGCAAGGCGAACAACATGTCTCAACAGGCGTTGGCTCAGCAATACGGTATGAGTCGCGCGACGATCTCGGGAATCGAAAACAACACGGTCTCCGAAATCGGATTGCGCAAAGTAGAAGCGATCCTGAACGGGTTCGGCTATGAGTTGATGGCGGTTCCGCGTCAGTCCCGGCGCCCGACACTCGATACGCTGCAAAAGGTAAATTTCCATGACTGAGTCGACGGATCGATTGAACGTCTGTGTCGGCGGGCAAGCGGCAGGCACTCTGGGGCGCGGGCAAGCGCGAGTTGATAGCGTGTTCAGTTACCGCGAAGAAACCAGTGCCGAAAACGCCGTGTCACTGACAATGCCGTCCCGGCTGGAAAGTTATGGTTGGGAGCATGGCATCCATCCGGTTTTCGAGATGAATCTGCCGGAAGGTGCGCTACGTGATGAGCTGGTTCGGCGCTTCAGTAAAGCGGTTCGCGGATTCGATGATTTTGCATTGCTGGCCATTGTCGGCCCCTATCAGCTCGGTCGGTTATCCATTGCCAGCGCATCGACGACGGATCGCCCACCCGAAACGTCGCTGGCTGATCTGCTGGTGCACGATGGTGCGCAAGACCTGTTCGAGGATTTGTTGCAAACCTATGGTCATTATTCCGGAGTATCAGGTGTGCAGCCCAAAGTGCTGGTACGTGACAGTGCGGCCGCCATTGATCGCCTGACTCATCGAGGGTCTACCCACTTGGTCAAAGCTTTTCGTGCCGATGAATATCCGCAGTTGGCAACCAACGAATACTTTTGCATGCGTGCCGCGCAACACAGCGGGCTTGAAGTGCCGAAGTTCGAGCTCAGCGAGCATGGCAAGTTTCTGGTTATCGAGCGCTTTGACTTGAGCGCTACGGGCTACCTCGGTTTTGAAGACTTCTGCGTGCTCAACGGCTGGCCGTCGAAAGCCAAATACGACGGCTCTTACGAAGGTGCGGCCCGGCAGATCAAAGCGTTTGTTTCACCTGCATTGCTCAATCAGGCACTGGAAGCGTTTTTCAGAATTGTAGCTTTGTCTGCAGGGCTGAAAAATGGCGACGCGCATCTGAAAAATTTCGGTGTGTTGTACGAAAATTGTGGCGAGGAGTCTGCAGTCAGGCTTGCGCCGGCTTACGACATCATCACCACCTCGGTTTACATTAAGAATGACAGTATGGCGTTGCTGTTAGGCGGCTCGAAAGCTTGGCCAAAGCACAAAATGCTGATGCGATTTGGTCGTACGGCCTGCAATTTGACTGAGGCTCGTTGCAATGAATTACTGCAGCAAGTTGCTGACGGCATGCGAGTGGCAATGGATGAAATGTCTGAGTACAGCGTCACTCATCCTGCATTTGCCAATGTGGGTACTGCAATGGTCGAACAATGGTCATCCGGTATGGAGCGCAGCCTGATTAAAGGCTGACGTTCAGCGCAACTGATCGCGAAACTGCCCCGGCGTCATCCCCGTCCAGCGCTTGAACGCGCGGCTGAAGCTGCTGGTGTCGGCAAAGCCCAGCAGATAGCTCACCTCACTCAACGAACACTGCGGATCGCGCAGGTGCAGCAGCGCGAGGTTCTCGCGGCTCTCGTTGAGCAACGTATCGAAACGACAACCTTCATCGGCCAGATGCCGTTGCAGGCTGCGCAGGCTCAGGTGTAAGGCCTGAGCGATGCGTTCGGCGCTTGGCTCACCTTCGGGCAGTTGTTCTTCGATGGCGTCGCGCACCTTGCGCTCCCAGGTCAGCGGTTTGAGCTGTGCCATGGTGCGTTCGAGCACCGCCTCATTGTGTTCGGCCAGTTCCGGGTTGGCGTCGTCGAGGTGGCTGTCGAAGTCCTCGATGGCGAATTCCAGGCGATCTTCGCTGGAGGCGAAATGCACCGGAGCACGAAAGACTTTGTGCCACTGATGCGCATCGACAGGTTCTGTGCGGCGCAGGTATACCGCCAGCGGCGCGTAATCACGGCCGAGGCGATTGCGGCAGGTGCGCACGTAGATCGCGGCAAAGGCATCGATCGCTTCGAAGGCTGGCGCAGGATTGCCTGACGGTATCTTCAGACGGAACAGATAGCGGTCGTCGCTGCGGCTCAGATCCAGTTCCAGCGCATCGCTGACCACCGGGTGATAACGCACGATGCGCTCGAACACCTCACGCAAACTGCCGCTGGCCACCAGCGCATAACCGAGCGCGTGGAACGTAGTCGGGCTGACGAATCGTGACACGCGCAAACCGATTGCCGGATCGCCGCTGACCTGCACGGCAATCTGCCACAGGCGCGTGGTGCCGGACAGCGGATAGCGGGCGTTGGGATCGTCCATCAGCTGTGGATCAAGCCCGGCCTTTTGGCACAGGTCAATACTGTCCAGCCCCAGCGCATCGAGTTGCTTGCGCAAGGCACGGGTCCAACTGGCGAGGGAGGTCGGTTCCTTCATGCTGATTGGCGCTTCCGGTCAACAGGTTGGCGTTCTCGGCTACCGCATTTCGCACCCATGCAAGGCAGGATGCGAACATCAATACCCAGAGGATGGAAGCATGGACGGTACTTCTGCAAGTCCCCCGCGACACAATGCTGCCCAGCGATCAGCGCATATTCGCGAAGTGGTGCTGGCCAAGGGCATCGAACTGCGTGAGCGTTACCCGATTCTCAAGCATCAGGATGCGCTAGGCGCGGGGATTCTGGCCTTCGCGTTGGCCGGGATGATCGGTTCGGCAGCGCTGTACATCACTGGCCACATGGCTTGGTGGGTATGCCTGCTGCTCAACGCGTTTTTTGCGTCGTTGACCCATGAACTTGAGCACGACCTGATCCACAGCATGTATTTCCGCAAACAGCGCGTGCCGCACAACCTGATGATGGGCCTGGTCTGGCTGGCGCGGCCGAGTACGATCAATCCGTGGATTCGCCGTCATCTGCACCTTAATCACCACAAGGTCTCCGGCACTGAAGCCGACATGGAAGAGCGCGCGATCACCAACGGCGAACCATGGGGCTTTGCGCGTCTGCTGATGGTCGGCGACAACATGATGTCGGCCTTCATCCGTTTGCTGCGGGCGCCAACCTGGGCGCACAAGTGGAGCATTCTCAAGCGGGTGTTCAAGGTCTACGCGCCGCTGGCGCTGGTGCATTGGGGTGCGTGGTATGTGTTTTTGGGCTTTCATGCGGCCAATGGCATCGCCTATCTGCTGGGTTCGCCGATCGAATGGTCGATGACCACGCTGGCGGTAATGTCGGTGATTGATATCGCCGCCGTGGTGATCATCGGCCCGAATGTTCTGCGCACGTTTTGCCTGCACTTCATCAGTTCGAACATGCATTACTACGGGGATGTCGAGCCGGGCAATGTGCTGCAGCAATGTCAGGTATTGAACCCGTGGTGGCTGTGGCCGTTGCAGGCGTTCTGCTTCAACTTTGGCAGCAGTCACGGAATTCATCATTTTGTGGTGAAGGAGCCGTTTTACATCCGCCAGATGACCGTGCCGGTGGCGCATAAGGTGATGCGGGAGATGGGGGTTCGGTTTAATGATTTCGGGACGTTCGGGCGGGCGAACCGGTTTGTTCGGCGGGATGACGTTGCGAATGAAAGGGTACGTACAGTCCGGGCTTGATGGGTGATTTTCAACGTCCTCTTCGCGAGCAGGCTCGCTCCCACATTGGATCGGGTTAACGAATCCACATGTGGGAGCGAGCCTGCTCGCGAATGCAATCTGTCAGGCAACATCTAATCCGGCTGAAACGGCGAAGCACTCAAAATCACCCCGGTTTCTTCCACATACTGCTGCCAATGCCCGATCAACGTGCTGAGCTTGTCAGGCTGCTTCAGCGCCAGATCATGAATCTCCCCCGGATCACTGGCCAGATCATAAAGCTGCCACGTCGCCGGCCCCACCGGCCCCGGGATCCACACCGCTTTCCACGACCCTTGGCGAATCGCCCGGCGCCCGAACAATTCCCACCCTGTCACCGTGTGCTCGTCATGCACCTGCGCCGTTTCGCCGGACAAAAAGCCCAGCCACGATTTACCGCGCAACGGCGCGACCGGTTTGCCGCGCCAGTGTTTGCCCGGATGACGCACGCCAGCCAGATCAAGAATGGTCGGGGTGATGTCCATCACCGTGCCGAAGCCATGGCTGATCTGCCCCTTCAAAGGCAATTGCGGATAGTGCAGCAGCGCCGGGACGCGAATCCCACCCTCAGTGGTGAATGCCTTGAACAACCGCGACGGCGCGGTGGCGACTTGCGCCCAGCTCGGCCCGTACCAGACGTAGGAATTGGCCCGGCCAATGTTGTCGAGGCTGTTGTCGTAATGCTGATTCAGATACGTCATCAACTCCGGACCGAATTTCGGAAACGCTTCAAGCAGCGCGCCTTCGGCACCGTTGTCGGACATGAACAGGATGAACGTGTTGTCGAGTTGTCCTTGCTGGCGCAGGTAATCGACGACTCGGCCGATGTTCCAGTCCATGCGCTCAACCATCGCCGCGTAGACCTCCATTGCCCGCGCGGAAATCTGCTTTTGCTCGACGCTTAGGGCGTCCCACTGCGCGGTCAACTCGATCAGTGGATGCGGCTCGACGTCTGGCTCGATCAGCCCCAGTGCCTTGAGTTTTTCCAGGCGTTCGAGGCGCAAGACTTCTGGGCCGGCGTCGTAGCGGCCACGGTATTTCTCGACAATGTCGGCTGGCGCCTGCAACGGCCAGTGCGGTGCGGAAAACGGCAAGTAAGCGAAGAACGGGCGGGTCTGATCGCGCTCCTTGAGGTATTGCAGCAACTTGTCCCCGAAGGCATCGGACGAGTAGAAATCCTTGGGCAGTTCGTCGACGAACGTGTCGTCCTCGATGTACAGCGCCGGGGTGGATTTCAGCAGGCCGGGCGTGTGTTCATCGTAGGTCGGCTCGAAACCGTAATGGTTGGCCGCGCCCGGCAACAGCGAGAACGAACGCTCGAAACCGCGTGCGTGTGGCGCCAGTTCAGCCGTCAGGCCCAGGTGCCATTTGCCGCTCATCAATGTCTGGTAACCAGCCTCGCGCAGCAGTTCGGGCAGCGCGACGACGCGGTCGTTGAGGTAGCCCTCATAGCCCGGTTTGCCGATCAGTTCCGGCGTCAGTGCTTCGGCCATGGTGCCGATGCCGGCGATGTGGTGATCGGTGCCGGTCAGCAGCATCGAACGGGTCGGCGAGCAGGTTGGCGCGGTGTGGAAATCGGTCAGGCGCAGGCCGTTGTTGGCCAGGGCATCAAGGTGCGGCGTGGCGATTTCACCGCCGAACGCACCGAGGTCGGAGAAGCCGAGATCATCGGCCAGAATCACCAGAAAATTGGGACGTTGCGGCATCGAAAACTCCTGTTCAGCAGGCAATGAACGACAGCGGCAGATCGCGGATCTGTGCTGGCGGGGTCGGTTGGTAATGATCGTCGCTGGTCAGCTCGTGGAGCAGCTCTTCGCGCAACTGATGGAAGTCGAAACTGCTGCGCTGACGCGGATGGGGCAGGGCGATGTCGACCACTTGCTTGATCCGCCCCGGACGCGGCTCCATCACCACCACACGATCGGCCAGGAAGATCGCTTCTTCGACGTCGTGGGTGACGAGGATCGTGGTGATTTTTGCCCGGTTGCGGATCGCCAACAGTTCGTCCTGCATCTGTTGACGGGTCAGTGCGTCGAGGGCTCCGAAAGGCTCGTCGAGCAGCAGAATGCGTGGGCTGGCGACCAAACCGCGAGCGATCGCCACGCGCTGCGCCATGCCGCCGGAGAGCTGGTGCGGATAGGCGCGGGTGAAGTCGCGCAGGCCGACCAGATCGATGAAATCGTTGATACGTTGCTGCTTTTGCGCAGCGCTCAGCGGTTCGTTGACCAAGCCGAGGCCGATGTTGTCGGCAACCGTCAGCCACGGGAACAAACGGTGTTCCTGAAAGACGATACCGCGCTCGCCACCGATGCCGCTGACGGCTTTGCCATCGACGGTGATCTGCCCGCGAAACTGCGTATCGAGGCCCACCAGCAAGCGCAGCAACGTGGATTTGCCACAGCCGCTGGAGCCGACGATGGCGACGAATTCGCCCTCGGCGATGTCCAGGTTGAATTCGCGAATTGCCTCCAGTTCGAAACCGTCGACGTCGAAGGATTTGCCTACATGATTGAAGCTGACAATCGTTGCGTTCATGCGTGTCTCCAGCGGGTCGCGCGAATTTCCAGGCGTTGGCCAATGAGGTTGAGCAGGGCGCCGGTCAGGCCGACGAGGAGCATGCCGGCCATGATCAGGTCCATGCGCAGCAGTTGTTGCGCCCCGATCATCTGGCTGCCGATGCCGCCGTTGGATGGCATGAAATATTCGGCGCCGATGGTGCCGAGCCAGGCGTAGATCAGGCTCAGGCGAAGCCCGGCGAAGATCCCCGGTGCGGCGCCCGGAAGCACCAGTCGACGCAAACGCTGGCCAAGGTTCAGGCGCAGTACTTGCGCCGCTTCATTGAGTTGCGGCGAGAGGTTGGTGACGCTGCGTTGGGTGGCGATAAACAGCGGAAAGAATGCGGCGAGGGCGACGAACACCCACTTGGCCAATTCGCCCAGACCGAACCACGCGGTGAGCAGCGGCACCCAGGCGAAAATCGCGATCTGGCGGATCGATGCGAGCGTCGGGCCGAGCAGGCGTTCGCTGATGTGCGACAGGCCCAACAGCAAGCCCAGGGCAAAACCGAGCCCACCGCCCAACAGCAAACCACCGAGGGTGCGGCCCAGGCTGAGTCCCATGCCGCTGATCAGCGTGCCATCGAGCAAGCCGTCCCATGTTGTACTCAACACGGCCAGCGGGCTCACCAGAATGTTCGCGTCGACCCACTGCTGATCGCTCGCCAATTGCCACAGCGCGAACAAGCCCAGCGGTAGCAGCCACGGTTGCACCCGCTGCCAGCCTTCATAGCGTGGGCCGCGACGAATTTCGGCGGTGGCCGGGTGTGGCCAGTGCAGCAGTTTTTTGTCCAGCAGACCGATGCCGCGATCCATCGCCACGCCGATCAGGCCGATGACCACGATGCACACGAAAACGATGTCGAGCATGAACAGCTGGCGCGCCCAGACCATCAGGTACCCGATGCCTTCACTGGAGGCCAGCAGTTCAACCGCCAGCAACGATGTCCAACCGGCGGCCAACGCCAGGCGCACACCGGCCATGAACGCGGGAAGGGCGGCGGGCAGGACCAGGCGGCGGATCAGCAAATGCGCCGGCAGCCGCAACACCGCGGCGGCTTCGCGCAGTTTCGGTTGGGCATCGCGTACGCCGACCAAGGTGTGCAGCGTCACCGGGACCACAATGGCTTTGATCAGCACCACCAGTTTCAGTACTTCGCCGATGCCGAAAAACACCATGAACAGGGGAATCCACGCCAGCGTCGGCACCTGCGCGAGACCGGCGAAAGTAGGGAAGATCAAACGTTCGAGGCGACGGTTGAAGCCCAGCGCGGCACCGAGCACGGCGCCCGCCGAAACCCCGGCGAGCAGTCCCCAGAACAGCCGTTGCAGACTGATCCACAGATGACCCCACAACTCGCCCTGAGACAGTTCGACCGCGCTGTTCCAGACCAATGACGGCGCCGGCAGAATCTGTTCGCTCATCCATTGGTTGCGCGCGGCCAGCCACCACAGCGCGAACAGACTGAGCGGCAGCAGCCACGGCAACAGGCGTTGATTGAGGCTTGGCCCCGTGCGGCGCGTTTTGAGCGGTGGCGCCGGCAGCGGCAGGCTGAGCAAGGAATCACGGGCCATGGGGTGACCTCCGTTGTCGGGTTGCAGACAGACCTGTATGCAAAATTGATCTAACAAAATTCAAATTAATGCTATTGGGAGATAAGCCAGACCATTTAAGGCTTCTGGCCCACACGCATCCAATGCATTCGAAGAATATTTTCGATGCTGTCAATGCATACGCCGCTGCAGGCCTTATCGCTGCTTGCTTAGCGCTAAAAGCTATAAAAATGTGAATTTATAGTATTTAAGCGAAGGTGCTCCTTCAGCCTACTTTCGGCTCCTCAACGCCCGTCGTGATCAAGGAGCCGCACCCATGAACCTTCCCTTCAAACGTGTCATCAGTCTGTTTTTCGCTCCGGCGCTGGCGGGTTTTCTGGCGTTTACCGCCTACGCCGACGACCTCAAGGAAATCAGGATCGCTGTGCCCGATCTGAGTGCGGGCACCCAGCACAGTGGCGGCGGTGTGGTCGACGTGCTGCGCGATCAGCAAATCTTCGAAAAGGCCTTCGCCGAGCAGGGCATCAAGATTCAGTGGAGCTTTTTCAAGGGGGCGGGGCCGGTGATCAACGAGGCGTTCGCCAATGGTCAGGTCGATCTGGCGTACCTGGGCGATCTGGCGGCAATCATCGGCAAGTCCAATGGCCTCGATACGCGGTTGCTCAGCGCCAGCGCCCGTGGCGTGAAGCAGTATCTGGGCGTGGTGCCGGGTTCGGGGATCAAGACCCTGCAGGATCTCAAGGGCAAGCGCGTGGCGATCTTTCGTGGTACCGCGACGCAGTTGTCATTCGATGCGGCGTTGGCCAGCCAAGGCCTGAGCGAAAAAGACCTGAAGGTTATCAACCTTGATTTCAGTGCGGCGGTTGCGGCGCTGGCGGCGAAGCAGATTGATGCGTCGTGGGGCAGTTCAGGCTTGGCCGCTCTGCAAGCCAAAGGCTTGGCCGAACTGCCGCTGAACACCAAGGATCTCGGTGGCGCGGGGAGTGTGCAGTCGGTGCTGGTCGGGACAGGCAAATTCGTCGATGCCCACCCGGAGGCCGTGGCGAAACTGCTCAAGGCTCAGCAGCAAGCGGTGGAGTGGCTGACTCAGGACAGCAACAAGGACGCTTACGTGCAGTTGGTCTCGGGGCTGGCGAGTTATCCGCCGGTGATCCTGACCCAGGATCTACAGGATCAGAAATTGAGCGAGATATTTCCGTCGACGCTGGATCCTGTGTTCCTTGGCAGCTTGCAGGACAAGGTGGATCTGGCAGCGCAGCAACGGCTGATTCGCAAGCCGTTCAAGGTGACCGATTGGGTGGCGCCTGAGTTGGCGGCTGCCAAGCTCTAAAAGCAAAAGATCGCAGCCTTCGGCAGCTCCTACAGAGGTCGGTGTAGGAGCTGCCGAAGGCTGCGATCTTTTGATCTATAACTTCAAACAGCGACGCGGTGTTCCTGCTTATCCACCGCCACCAACGTCTCAATCATCGCCCGCGCCGCCGGCGATAGCCGAAACCCGGTACGACTGACAATCCCGCACCGCGCATTCATGCTCTCCAGGTTCTGCGGCAGATTGCGCCAGTGCAGCAGCACCAGCGAACCCTGGGCAATGTCCTCGCAAAACGCCTCTTCCGTGCCGATGCCGATCGCATTCGATTGCAGCACCACTTTCACCAGCGCCGGGAAATGCTCGGTCTCGATGGTCGGTGAAAAATCGATCCGGCCGCTGAGGTTCGCCAGCAGTTTGCGAATGCCCGGCGGGATCAGCGTGGCCGCCAGCGGATAGTCGAACATGTCGTTGGTCGACAGGCTTTCCTTGGCCAATAACGGGTGCCCCGGCCGGCAGAAAAATACCCCGCGCTTGGGCGTCAGTGGCTGGGTCTGGAAGTTCGGGTCGGCCTCGAAATGGCGGATGTCGGCGATGAAGAATTCGATCTCCTCGCGGCTCAGGGCGCGGCTGAGTTTTTCCCAGTTATCCACCTGAAAGCAGGTGCGTACTTTCGGGTGCGCGTTGATGAACTGCGCCACCGCGTCTGGCACCAGTTTCACCGCTGGCGCCGGCCCGCAGCCGAAGTGAACTTCGCCGGCATCGAGCTTGGTCATCTGCGTCACTTCGGCGCTCAGCAACGCCGCGCCCTGCACCAGCGTCAGGGCGTGTTGCAGCACCACCTGGCCCTCGGGCGTGGGGCGCAAATCCTTGTTGCCGCGATCCACCAGCACGCAGCCGAACTCTTGCTCCAGCCCTTGAATGCTGCGACTGAACGCCGGTTGGGTGATGCCCATCGCGTCCGCCGCGCGGACAAAACTGCGATGTTCATTGAGGGCGATGAAGTAGCGCAACTGGCGAAGATCCATATGCTTTTCCGGCATCCTAAAAATAGCTCGAAGGCATTTGCGACGAGGGTTGCTAGAGGTTTTAAATGCAAGCTCTTATTCCGTCAACGAAGCATGTGAATATCTATTAGATGCAAAAGGAATATAGATAGAGCGATGTTTCGCTGCCGTCCAACCGCAAGCAGTCGATGAGGGTCTACCCATGAGCAATGCCGCACTCGCTGTAAAACCCGCTGTCCACGCGCTGGAAATTCATCCGGTGGCCGGTCGTATCGGCGCCGAGATTCGTGGCGTGCACTTGTCTGGTGAGCTGGACGCCGCCACCGTCGAAGCCATTCAACAGGCACTGATTGACTACAAGGTGGTGTTCTTCCGCGAGCAGACCCAACTCGACGATCAGCGTCAGGAAGCCTTCGCCCATTTGCTCGGTGAGCCGGTGGCGCATCCGACCGTGCCGTCGCGTGAGGGCACTCGTTATCTGCTGGAACTGGACGGTGCCGAGGGTCAGCGCGCCAACTCGTGGCACACCGACGTGACTTTCGTCGATGCCTACCCGAAAGCCTCGATCCTGCGCTCGGTAGTCGCTCCGGCGTTCGGCGGCGACACCCTGTGGGCCAACACCGCCACCGCCTACAACGAACTGCCGTCCGAACTGCGTGAACTGGCCGACAAACTGGTCGCCGTGCACAGCAACGAATACGACTACGCCAGCGCCAAGCCGGACGTCTCGGCGGAGAAGCTTGAGCGCTATCGCAAAATCTTCACGTCGACCGTTTACGAGACTGAGCACCCGGTGGTGCGCGTCCACCCGATCAGCGGCGAGAAGAGCTTGTTGCTGGGGCATTTCGTCAAACGCATCAAGGGTTATTCGCAAGCGGATTCGGCGCATCTGTTCGGGCTGTTGCAGAGCCATGTGATTCGTCAGGAAAACACCGTGCGCTGGCGCTGGAAGGCTGGTGATGTGGCGATCTGGGATAACCGCTCGACCCAGCATTACGCGATTGATGATTACGGCACCCAGGATCGGGTGGTGCGTCGGGTGACGTTGAAGGGCGAGGTTCCGGTTGGCGCGAACGGGCAGCGTAGTCAGACCATCAAGGGGCGTGATTGAAGATCACAAGCTTCCCTCACCCCAGCCCTCTCCCGGAGGGAGAGGGAGCCGACCGAGGTGTCTTGCGAGTTATATCGACCTGAGCAAACCAGTCGATTATGGATTCGATGCAGACATCTCGGGTCGGCGTATTTCTTCAATATCCCACGGTCAGTCCCCTCTCCCTCCGGGAGAGGGCTAGGGTGAGGGGCTCTTCAACTACCAAACGCCAATCTGAACAACCTTTTCGGTCTCCGGCTCGCCATAACGAAACCGCTGCCCACGCCAATCAATCTCCTGATGACTGATCGTCGTACGCCGCTTCAACCCCCGCACCCACTCAAACAGATACCCCACATGCTCCTCGCGCACCGCCGCGTAAGCCGGGTCTTCACCCAAATCACGCAATTCCTGCGGATCATTCAGCAGATCAAACAGCTGTGGCCTGAAGCCGTCGTACGCCAGGTACTTCCAACGCTCGCTACGCACCATGGTCATGCGGCAACGGTCAATCGGTTGACCCAGTCGCTCCCGCGCCGGCGCTTGAAACGCGTAGTCATATTCGCTGATTGCATAGCGGCGCCAATACGGATTCTCGCCGTGTAAAAGCGGTATCAGCGAGCGGCCCTCCAGTCGATGTTCCGCCTGCGGCAGTCCCAACCCCTGAAGAAACGTCGGCAACGCGTCGATGGTTTCCGCCAGTCGATCATCGACTGTTCCGCGAGTGACATCCGCTGCCGCCCGAGGATCACGCACGATCAGTGGCACGCCCACCGCTTGCTCAAGCAAAAACTCCTTCTCGCCCAGCCAGTGATCGCCCAGAAAGTCGCCGTGATCACTGGTGAACACGATCAGCGTGTCATCCCAGCGGCCATTACTTTGCAGAAAATCGAACAGCCGTCCGAGCTGATCATCCACTTGCTTGATCAGGCCCATGTAGGTCGGGATTACATTCAATCGTACTGAATCGCGGGAGAAGTTGAGGCTTTCCTCATGCTGGCGAAAGGCAGCGTATACCGGGTGTTTACTGGCTTCGGAGGGCGTCGCGCGGACCGGCTCGAGAATCGATTTCGTACTGTACAAGGCGTGGTACGGTGCTGGTACGATATAGGGCCAGTGTGGTTTGATGTACGAGAGGTGCAAACACCATGGTTTCTCACCTTGCTCGGTGATGAAGTCGATGGCTCGATTGGTAGTGTAGACAGTCTCTGAGTGTTGCTCGGGAATTCGTGCTGGCAAATGTGCATTACGCATTTTCCAGCCGCTGAGGATTTCGCCGTTCTCGCCTTCGGCAGCGTTGGCCCAGTCGTGCCAGGGATTTCGCCCGTCGAAGCCCTGCTCGCGCAGGTAATGGGTGTAGGGCGCGGATTCGCGTTTGTCGTCGAACAGCGGGTCATCGGGGAAGATCCCGTCGTGGCGAAAGTACGGTTCGAAGCCGACCTCGTTGAGCACTTCGGCCTGTGCGCTTGCGGGGTTGATCGCCAGTCGCTGCAGGGCGTCGACATTAGCTGTGGCGTGGGTCTTGCCGACCAGCGCAGTACGAATGCCGTGGGGGCGCAGGTAATCGCCGATGGTCAGCTCTTCCAGCGGCAGCGGCACGGCGTTCCACGCCACTTGATGGCTGCTGACATAGCGGCCGGTGTAGGCCGACATCCGCGACGGGCCGCAGATCGTGCCTTGGGTGTAAGCGCGGCTGAAACGCACCCCGGCTTCGGCCAGGCGATCGATGTTCGGCGTGTGCAAATGCGGGTGGCCGTAGCAGGACAGGTAATCGCGGCGTAGTTGGTCGCACATGATGTACAGCACGTTGCGCACGGGTTTTTCAGGCAGGGACATGGGGTTCACCGGTCAGAGAGACAGGCGAGGGTTTTCGCTTTCGGTGGGGGTGTTCGGCAAGTGCATTTGGGGAATGGGTTTTATGCAGTGGATGCATCGGCGGCCGATCAGACAGCGAGCCCATCTCGTGAACACACCTCTTCATCCACCGCATCAATCGCCTTGATCTGCTCAATCATCGCCTCAGCCAGCGGCGACAGCCGATACCCCGCCCGACTGACAATCCCATAGCGGGTGTACAACTCTTCCAGATCATCGGCCAGACCTTCGATCTTCAAACACACCAGATCTCCCTTGGCCTGATGCAGCGCATCGGAATACGCACCGACAATCCCGATTGCGTCCGAACGCAGCACCACACTCAACAGGCTGGAACTGTTTTCACACTCCACATTCGGCGTGAAATCCGGCCGGCCGCTGAGGTCGACGATGACCTTGCGCAGGTTCGGCGGACGGATGCTCACCGCCAGCGGGTAGCTCATCAATTGCTCGGCCGAGACCCGATCAAAACCGCTCAGCGGATGTCCGGCGCGGCAGCAGAAATGCCATTTGCGCGGGCGCAGCCGATGCGTCAGGTAATCCGGATCAGCCTCGAAGTGCCGCGTGTCAGCGACAAAGAATTCGAACTCCTCACTGAGCAGGCGCTTGCTCAAGCTCTGCCAGTCATCGACCTGAAACTGCACCCGCGCTTTCGGGTAACGCCCGATGAAACTGCCGATCGCCCGCGGGACCAATCCCGCCGCTGGCGCAGGGCCACAACCGAAACGTAACTCCCCCGCCTCGAGGCCATTGAATTGGCTGATCTCGTTGGCCATCTGCTGCGCGCCGCTGACCAGTCGCCGCGCATGTTCGAGCAGTACCTGGCCTTGTTTGGTCGGTGGCAGTTCCTTGCGCCCGCGATCAACCAACTGACAGCCAACGCTGTGCTCCAGCGCCTGAATGCTGCGACTGAACGCCGACTGCGACAGGTTCACCGCCTGCGCGCCGGCGACGAAGCTGCGTTGTTCAGCCAGGGCGATGAAGTGACGAAGTTGACGCAAATCGATATGCATTTTTCACATAAAAAATATCCGGGAAATGCATTGGATATGCATTAGGTCGACTCCTTATAAAGGCAATCTCTTATGCAGTAAATCTTTGTAAATACATAAATAAATAACTTTAAAGAATATGCAGAGCTGAAGATGTCTGTGTGTTTTTTGACCAGGAGCCGCGCCATGAGTCCGTTGAACCTTGCGTCACCCCTCACACCACGACGGCTCAAACGCCTGCCTCTGGCCCTGTTACTGGCGGGGAGCGCCAGTTGGACTCACAGCTACGCCGCCGATACCGAAACCCCGGCGCCGGTTCCAGCAGGCAAACCTGTGGCTAACAGCTCACAACTGGAAACGGTGACCGTCACCACTCGCCGCCGCGAAGAAAGTTCGCAGGATGTGCCAACGCCGATGAGCGTGGTCAGCGGGCAGAATCTGGAGACGCAACGGGTCTACCGGATTCAGGATTTGCAGCAACTGGTGCCCAGCGTCAACGTCGCCTACATGCATGCGCGCCAGTCCAGCGTGTCGATTCGCGGATTGGGCAACAACCCGGCCAGCGATGGCCTGGAAGGCAGCGTCGGTCTGTACATCGACAACGTCTATCTGGGCCGCCCGGGGATGGCGGTTTTCGATCTGATGGACATCGAACAGCTTGAGGTTTTGCGAGGGCCGCAAGGCACGCTGTTCGGCAAAAACACCACGGCCGGGGTGATCAACATCAGTACCCGCGCACCAACCTTCACCCCTGAGCGCAGTATTGAAACCTCGGTCGGCGAGGACGGCTACTTCCAGACCAAGGGCACGATTTCCGGGCCGCTCAACGATCAGCTCGCCGGGCGCTTTTCGGCTTATCGCACGCGCAGCGACGGCGACATCAAGAACGAATACGACGGCCATGACCTCAACGGCGGTTCACGCGACGGCTTCCGTGCGCAACTGCTGTTCAAACCCAACGAAGACTTCAACCTGCGCTGGATTGGCGACTACAACGAAGAGGACTCCAGCGCCGGCACTCGCGTGCTGTACAACACCGGGCCGACCATCAACGGGGTCAATCTCTACCAAGCGCGCGCCAATGCGGCCGGCGCGACGCTGGTCAATGGCTCGCACCGCAAGGTCAATCTGGACAACGACCAACACGTCACCGTGCATCAGGGCGGCACGTCGGTTGAGGCCAATTGGACGCTGCCGAGCGACTTCACCCTGACCTCGGTCAGTTCCTATCGTTTCTGGAATTTCACCCCGAAAAACGACGATGGTCTGAACGTTCCGGCGAGCTACAACGCCGGGGTGTCGGTGGAAGACAAACAGTATTCGCAGGAATTTCGTCTGGCCTCGCCCAAGGGCGAGTTCTTTGATCACGTCGTCGGTGCGTACTACTTCGGCAACAATCTGGACAACAAATCCTTCGCTTATTACGGCCCGCAAGCGGATATCTGGAACGGCACGCCGGCCGGTGCTTTGGCCAATGTGACCAGCGTCGGTAACGGCCACATCAAGACCGACAGTTTTGCCCTGTTCGCCCAAGGCACATGGCACCTCACCGAGCGCCTGGATTTCACCGCCGGGGTGCGCGGCACCTATGAAGAAAAAAGCGCCTGGGTCACGCGCAATGCCCCGGTCGGTGGCGCGACGGTCACCGGTGCTGCCGCAACGGCGCGACGCGGGCGGGCGGGCGCCTACGATTCCGGCGACTTGAACCAGTACAGCTCCAGCCCGTCCGGGCTGCTCAACCTTAGCTACCGCATCACCGATGACGTACTCACCTATGCGACGTTGTCCCACGGCGAGAAGTCCGGCGGGGTCAACCTTGCGGTGGGTTCGGCTCCGGTGGCCGGCGCCGACTCGTTGCTGATCGGCACCGAGCGCGCCAACAACGCCGAACTCGGTTTCAAAAGCACGCTGTGGGATCACCGGCTGCAACTCAACGCCAATGTGTTCTGGACGCAGGTCAACGCCTACCAGACCAACGCTTACGACGCCGAAAACCGTGTGCAATACCTGACCAACGCCGGTTCCGTGCGTTCGCGCGGCGTCGAGTTCGAAAGCACGGTGATCCCGCTACGTGGACTGACCCTGAACATCAACGGCTCCTATAACGACGTCAGCTACCTCTCGTACAAAGATGCTCCGTGCCCTCCGGAAGTCAGCCAGGCGCCGGCCGCGCCGGCCTCTTGCGACCTCAGCGGCCATCAAGTGGTCGGCGCCTCGAAATGGATCGGCAACGCCAACGGCGAATACAAATGGAATCTGGATAACGGCTTCGAACCCTACGTCACCGCCAGCTATGCGTTCCGCTCAAAAGCGGTGGGCACGGTCGAGGATTCCGACTACGGCCAGATCCCGAGCTACGCGGTGGTCAACTTCTCCACCGGCCTTCGCGGCGATTTCAATCAGGGTCAGTGGGACGTCTCGCTGTGGCTGAAAAACGCCTTCGACAAAACCTACTACACGACCCTGTGGACCGGCGGCAACGGCGGTTATGAAGGCCTGCTCGGCACCCCGCGCACCCTTGGCGTCACCGGTCGCTACGACTTCTGATTGATCCTTCAAGGGGCTGCGTGATGCTGCCCCGACAGGCGAAATCAATGCGCTGTGTGAATACTTTCAATGCCTGAAAAGCATGTGTTTTTCAGTCCATCCCTACAGCCCTTGTGGCGCGTGGCTTTGGCGAAATTTATCAAAACTCATATTCCATAAACGCCTATCCATAACGTTAAAGATTACTTTCGGAGATAAGCGTCTAGCCCCAATGATTCACCCAGCGATTCGCCGTGGGGGATTCAACAAACGGTGAATCAGCAGTTTTTGCAGAGAACGTAAAAAAGACCGCAGGGAGTGTATCAATGGGCAATGTCCAGACCGCCGCCAGCGCACAGGAATTGCTGTGGCGCCAGACGCCGAGTGGCGAATTGGTCGATCTTGGCCGGCTCCATCGCGTGCCGTTGGGGCAGCTGCGTTTGCAGCGTGCGCCCAAAGGCATTCTGAGCCGGCGCGAAACGATCCTGCTCGGCGTGCTGGCCCTGGTGGTGCACGGCGCGGTGATCTACTGGATCAATCAGCATCCAACCCCGGCGCTGCCGATTGTGCCGCCGGAAATTCCACCGATGACCATCGAGTTTTCGCGCCCGGCACCGCCAGCGCCTCCGGTGGTCGAGCCGCCACCTCCCGCGCCTGTGGTCGAGCCGCCGCCGGTGGAGGACGAACTGGCGGTAAAACCCCCGCCACCGAAACCGATCCCGAAACCCAAACCGAAACCCGTGGTGAAACCAGTCGAGAAACCGGCCCCCAAAGCCGTTCAACAGCCCCCCGCACCGCCACAACCGACAGCTCCAGCCGCTGCCCCGGCGCCACCTGCACCACCCGCGCCGGCGCCGGTAACGCCGGCCTCGGCCAACGCCGCATACCTGAAGAACCCGGCGCCAGAATATCCGTCGCTGGCTCAGCGACGCGGTTGGGAAGGCACGGTGTTGCTGCGCGTGCATGTGCTGGCGAGCGGTAAACCGGGTGAGATCCAGATTCAGAAAAGCAGTGGCCGGCAGCAACTCGACGACGCCGCATTAAACGCGGTCAAGCGTTGGAGTTTTGTTCCGGCCAAGCAGGGTGATGTCGCCCAGGACGGCTGGGTCAGCGTGCCCATTGATTTCAAGATTCATTAAACCGAAACCTAATTCGCGCGAAATGTTTACACGAGGGAACACATCATGACGTTACTGGCATCTCCACTGGAATCCATCGAAAGCGCGGTGATCTGGCTGCTGGTGGTTTTTTCCGTCGCGACTTGGGGGCTGGCGCTGCTAAAGGCTGTGCAGTTCGGCCGTCTGAAAGCGCAGGATCGCAAATTTCACAAACGCTTCTGGGCGGCGTCGAGTCTGGATGCCGCCGCCGAGTTGAGCGAAACCCAACCCGGCGCCGCCGCGCGGGTGGCACAGGCCGGTTACGCGGCGATTCAGGTGGGCGAGGCGCCGCAGGCCAATGATTTGAGCCATGCGATCAACCATCAGGATCGTCTGGAGCGAGCGCTGCGTCAGCAGATCGTCCGCGAACGACGTTCGCTGGAGACCGGTCTGGCGGTGGTCGCGAGTATTGGTAGTACGTCGCCGTTCATTGGTTTGTTCGGCACGGTGTGGGGAATCATGGAGGCGTTGAAGGGCATCAGCGCGGCTGGTTCGGCGAGCCTGGAAACGGTGGCCGGCCCGATCGGTGCGGCGTTGGTTGCAACGGGTGTGGGGATCGCCGTCGCAGTCCCGGCAGTGCTGGTTTACAACTACTTTTTGCGGCGTTTGAAACTGACCGCCGCCGATCTGGATGACTTTGCCCACGACTTCTACAGCCTGGCGCAGAAGAGTGCGTTCCGCGTGCTGATCCACCCGACGGCGCACAAGGTTGCCACGCAAGGGAATACAGCAAAAGTGAAGGAGGCGTCCTGATATGGCCTTCTCCACGCAAGACAGTGATGAGGTACTCAGCGAGATCAACGTGACGCCGCTGGTGGACGTAATGCTGGTACTGCTGGTGGTGTTTATCGTCACCGCGCCACTGCTGACCAACGCGATACCGATCAACCTGCCAAAGACCGAAGCGGTCGCGCCCGTGGAGCAGAAAGACCCGCTGGTGGTGAGCATCGACGGCGCCGGCAAACTGTTTATCAACAAGGACGAAATTCAGCCGGACTTGCTGGAGTTCAACCTCAAGTCGGCCAAGGCCAAAGACCCGGAAGTGCGCGTGCAGTTGCAGGCGGATGACGGAGTGAATTACGGGGAAGTGGCGCGGGCCATGGCCTCGATTGAGCGGGCGGGGATTACCAGGTTGTCGGTGATCACGGCGCGGTAGAAGAATTTTCGATTTTCCGGGGCCGTCTCCTTGGCAGGGTGCGGCCCTTTTTTTATCTCCGATTTATCTCCCACCCTTCCTCTGTAGGAGCTGCCGAAGGCTGCGATCCTTTGATCTTGCCTCTAAACATCAAGATCAAAAGATCGCAGCCTTCGGCAGCTCCTACACAAAACAGATATATGCTTTTCAGGTCTTAATAAATAGCTTCTTATTCCTTAACGAATATAAATCCCCTCCCTATACTCGACCAGGAACAGACACGCAGGAGAGCTCCCCCATGCGCAACGAATCAATTCGCTACCTGATTGTGCCGGGCTGGCAAGGATCGCCAGAAGATCATTGGCAAACCCACTGGCAGAACAGCCTGCCGAACAGTGCGCGGGTGGAACAGGCCGACTGGCTGACCCCGCGCCGTGAAGACTGGGTCGCCGCGCTGGCCGAGGCGATTGCCGCCGACAGCACGCCGGTCATCCTCATCGCGCACAGCCTGGGCTGCGTCACCGTTGCCCATTGGGCGGCGACCGCGCCGCTGCAATACCTGCGTCAGGTACGCGGTGCCTTGCTGGTCGCGCCAGCGGATGTCGAGCGTCCGACCTGCGCGCCGGCGCTGCGCAATTTCGCGCCGATCCCGAGCGATCTTTTGCCGTTCCCCAGCCAGGTCGTCAGCTCCGACAACGACGCCGCCGTCAGCGCGCCGCGCGCTCTGGAGCTGGCGCGTAACTGGGGCGCCGAGGCGGGGATTCTGGCCGGTGCCGGACACATCAATGTGAAGTCCGGGCATCAGCGTTGGGAGCAGGGTTTTGCCTATCTCTATCGCCTGCAAAACCGCATGGAACATAACGCTCGACGTCGCGCCTGATTTTCCTGTTTCTTTAAGCGCCCCCGTCTGCCGGCGGTTGTGGGCGGGAGTCTGCCATGAGTTTCGATACTTTCGGTCAGCCGTTGCTGACCTTTCCCGATGCGGAAAAAAGCCCCCTGAGCATTCGCGCCAAAGCGCTGGTGTTCGTCGATCCGCGTTCGCGCCAGTTGCGCGAAGAGCTTGAGCAACTGGCGCCACGCTCGATTTCGGTGTTGATTCGCGGCGAGACCGGCACCGGTAAGGAACTGCTCGCCCGGCACATACACCGCGCCAGTGATCGCAGTGGTCTGTTCGTTTCCGTCAATTGCGGCGCGATCAGCCCGACCTACGCCGATGCCGAGCTGTTCGGTTATGCCGCCGGCAGTTACAGCGGTTCGGCCAGCAGTCGTGCGGGCTGGTTCGGCTCGGCCAATGGCGGCACCTTATACCTTGATGAAATCGGCGACCTGCCGCTGCCGATCCAGATCAAATTGCTCGCGGCGCTGGAAAACCACGAAGTCACCCGCGTCGGTGCGCCTCAGCCGAGCCCGGTGGATGTGCGGCTGGTGGCGGCGACCAGCATTGATCTGGCGCAAGCGGTGGACGCCGGGAAATTCCACGAGCGGCTCTACCATTACCTCAGTGAAGGGCAACTGGAGTTGCCGGCGCTGCGCGCGCGAATCGGCGACATCCTGTCGCTGGCCGAGTATTTCCTCGGCATCTACAGCCAACGTCTGGACCTGCCAGTGCCGCTGATCAGTGAGGCGGCGCAGCATCTGTTGGAGCAACATAGCTGGCCGGGCAACACCCGTGAGCTGGAAAACGTCATTCACTTTGCCTTGCTGGTGAGCACCGGCGACGAGATCTTGCCGGAGCACCTGAACCTGCCCGACGCGTCTGGCCCGCAGGTTCAAATCGAACGGCTGGTGACGCAAATCAACATCGGTGGCAGCGTTGGCGAACGTAAGGCGTTGAAAGAGTTGCTGATTAGTTTGAGCGAGCGTTTGTAACCATTTCGTTCAACATGAACAAAATGGAATATGAAGCTGAATAAACGTTATTGTCCGGGAATAAAAAATCCCGGTATTGTCCGCCTCACGCCAGCGATATCACTTCACTGGCACACGTATTAGATGCCGTCGCCATCAGCGACCGTGATTTTCGATAAGGACACTGCATGAAAAAGGTTCTGTTGTTTACCGCATTGGCGGCTGCTCTGACGGCTTCCCTGGCCCAGGCCGGCGAGAAACTTGTCGTCGCGGCGACCCCGGTGCCGCACGCTGAAATTCTTGAGCTGATCAAGCCGACCCTCGCCAAAGAAGGCGTGGATCTGCAAATCAAAGTCTTCACCGACTACGTGCAGCCGAACGTACAGGTGGGCGAAAAGCGTCTGGATGCCAACTACTTCCAGACCCTGCCGTACCTGAACAGCTTCAACCAGGGCAAATACAAGGACGACAAGTCCAAGTACCTGGTGACTGTGCAAGGCGTGCACGTTGAACCGTTCGGTGGCTACTCGAGCAAGTACAAGACGCTGGCTGAACTGCCGGACGGCGCAACCATCGCCATCCCGAACGAAGGCAGCAACAGCGGCCGCGCTCTGATCCTGCTGCAGAAGGCTGGCCTGATCGAACTGAAAGACCCGAAAAACGCCCTGGCAACGCCGAAAGACATCGCCAAGAACCCGCACAACTTCAAGTTCAAGGAACTGGAATCGGCGCTGCTGCCACGCGTTCTGAAGGAAGTTGATCTGGACATGATCAACACCAACTACGCGCTGGAAGCCGGTTTGAACCCGACCAAGGATGCGCTGGTGATCGAAGGTGCTGATTCGCCTTACGTGAACTTCCTCGTTGCCCGTGAGGACAACAAGAACAGCGACGCCATCCAGAAACTGGCCAAAGCCCTGACCAGCCCGGAAGTCAAAGCGTTCATCGAGAAGAAGTACAACGGCGCAGTACTGCCGGCGTTCTGATCTGACGCTTGAGTGAAGCCCTTCAAGGTGTGAAAACGCCGATGGCCAGCGATGGTCATCGGCGTTTTTGTGTGTGCGTTGGAAAAGCCCCTCACCCTAACCCTCTCCCAGAGGGAGAGGGGACTGATCGGGGGATGCTGTAGAAGTACGCCGACGTGAAAGATTTCTGCTGAATCCATAATCGACTCGATCTTTCAGGTCGATGTAAAACGCCAGACACCTCGGTCGGCCCCCTCTCCCTCCGGGAGAGGGCTGGGGTGAGGGTGCTGTTGATCTTGACCTCAGGCCACCTGAGCCTTCAGCGCGCGGCGCAACGCCATAAGCAATTTCACGATGTCCTGCGGATCCAGTCGCTGCGGCACTTTTACGTCCATGTTCTCTTCCTTGTAATGGTTCGGCCGGGGGAGTCTGGCCAAAAGCTGTTCGTCCTTGGAGGGCTTTCATGAAAAAAAGATCCTTCCTACAGCGAAAGGAAAAATAGCCTTCTTATTCCTTCCCGGCAAACCCACAGGATAGTTTTTTGGGTGATATCAATATGCTTTAACGGTATTTAAATTCTCGTTTTTATACCTATAAAGTCGCTTCCTGCCGGGCAGTTATCCGCTGTCCATGGACTGCACCACCGTCGCTTACCGAGCGGCGTACAGGACGTTTCATGACCTTCGATTACGCTTTTATGCTCAGCACCCTGCCGGCGTTTCTCAAAGCCGTGGGCGTGACGCTGCAGGTCGGTTTGATCGCCATTGGCACCTCGCTGCTGGTGGCGCTGCTCAATGCGACGATTCTGGTGTTCCGCACGCCTTACTTGCAGCGCGCCGTCGGCCTGTATGTGGAGCTGGCGCGCAACACGCCGTTGCTGATCCAGTTGTTCTTCGTTTATTTCGCCTTGCCGGCGCTGGGGATCAAAGTCTCCGGCTTCACCGCCGCGATCATCACCATGACCTTCCTCGGTGGCGCCTATCTCACCGAAGTGCTGCGTGCGGGCGTCGATGCGGTGCCGCAGGCGCAACTGGAATCGGGCCGCTCCATCGGCCTGTCCCACGGCCAGTTGTTGCGCTACGTGATCCTGCCGCAAGCGGGGATCCTCAGCCTGCCGTCGCTGTTCGCCAATTTCATTTTCCTGCTGAAGGAAACCACCGTGGTCTCGGCGGTGGCGGTGCCGGAAATCCTCTACACCACCAAGAGCTACATCGCGCTCTACTACAAAACCTACGAAATGCTCGCCGTGCTGACACTGATTTGCGTGCTGCTGTTTTTGCCGCTGTCGCTGTTGCTCAGCCGTCTGGAAAGGAGGCTCCAGCATGGCCAGTTCGGGTCTTGAATTGCTCTGGGTGTCGTTGCCGCAACTGGCAAAAGGCGCCGGGCAAACCTTGTCGATCTCTTTCTTGAGTATCGCTATCAGCACCGTTGGCGGTGTGCTCTACGGCGTATTGCGCACACTCAATGTGACGTGGCTGAACGCGATTCTGCGGGTGTATCTGGAGCTGTTCCGGGCGATTCCGGTGCTGGTCTGGCTGTACTTGCTGTTTTTTGGTCTGCCGATTTTCTTTGGCGTGACCCTGCCGAGCTTCTGGTGCGCGGTGCTGGTGTTGTCGCTGTGGGGCGCCAGCGAAGTGGGTGAAGTGGCGCGCGGCGCATTGCATTCGTTGCCGCGCGGGCAGCGTGAGGCGGGGTTGTCGATTGGCTTGAGCGCCCCGCAGCTCTTCGGTTACGTGCTGCTGCCGCAAGCGCTGAAACGCATGACGCCGCCGACCATCAACGTCTACACGCGAATCATCAAGACCAGTTCGCTGGCGGTGCTGATCGGCGTGGTCGACGTGATCAAGGTCGGCCAGCAGATCATCGAGCGCACCTACGAATCGGTGCTGATCTACGGCGCGCTGTTCCTGTTTTTCTTTTTCATCTGCTACCCGCTCTCGGCCGCCTCGCGCGTGCTGGAGCGGCGCTGGACGCAAGCATGAGTGCATTGATCGAGTTTCACGGTTTCAACAAATTCTACGGCGAGCAACAGGTGCTCAGCGGCGTCGACCTGCACGTGCAGTCAGGCGAAGTGATCGTCATCCTGGGCCCCAGCGGTTGCGGCAAAAGCACTTTGCTGCGTTGCCTCAACGGTCTGGAAAGCGCTCACAGCGGCAGCCTGAAATTTGCCGGGCGCGAACTGCTGGACAAGACCACCGACTGGCGCGAAGTGCGCCAGCAGATCGGCATGGTGTTCCAGAGTTATCACCTGTTCCCGCACATGAGTGTGCTCGACAACGTGCTGCTCGGCCCGCTCAAAGTGCAGAAGCGTCAGCGCCGCGAAGCGCAGCAACAAGCCGAAGCCTTGCTTGATCGCGTCGGTCTGGCGGACAAGCGTGATGCTTATCCAAGACAGCTCTCCGGTGGTCAGCAACAACGCATCGCCATCATCCGTTCGCTGTGCATGAACCCACGGGTGATGCTCTTCGACGAGGTCACCGCCGCCCTCGATCCAGAGATGGTCAAGGAAGTGCTGCAAGTGATTCAGGGCCTGGCCCGCGAGGGCATGACCCTGTTGATCGTCACCCATGAAATGGCCTTCGCCCGCGCGGTGGCCGACCGCATCGTGTTCATGGATGCCGGGCGCATCCTTGAACAGACCCCGCCCGAGATTTTCTTTACGAACCCGCAAACCGCACGCGCGCAGCAGTTTCTGGAGAAGTTCTCCTTCGTTGCAACACTGCCAAAAACGAATCCGACAAAGGAACTGGAACTGCTATGAAAACTGCCGCTTTTTTACTGCCACTCCTCAGCCTCGCATTGCTCGCCGGCTGCAATAAAACCGAAGAACCGCCAAAGCCCAAAGTCGCCAGCGAAAGCACCGCGCCGGCCGGTTATCTGGACAAGATCAAAGCACGCGACAAACTGATCGTCGGCGTCTTTACCGACAAGCCGCCGTTCGGCTTCGTCGATGAGGCAGGGCGCTATGTGGGTTTCGATACCGACATCGGCCGCCAATTCGCCAAGGATCTGCTCGGCGACGAGAACAAGGTCGAGTTCGTCGCGGTGGAACCGGCGAGCCGCATTCCCTTCCTGCAAAGCGACAAGGTCGACCTGATCCTCGCCAACATGACCGTGACGCCGGAGCGCAAGGAAGCGGTGGAATTCACCAATCCGAACCTCAAGGTGGCGGTGCAGGCACTGGTGCCGCAGAACAGCTCAGTGAAAAACCTCGATGGCCTGGCGACTCGCACCACCATCGTTACCACGGGTACGACGGCGGATATCTGGCTGACCAAGAATCACCCGGACTGGAAGCTGCTGAAGTTCGAGAAAAACTCCGAGTCGCTGCAAGCCCTGGCCAATGGCCGTGGCGACGCCTATGCGCAGGACAATCTGGTGCTGTTCAGCTGGGCCAAGCAGAACCCCGGCTATCGCGTGCTGGAGGAAAAGCTCGGGGCCGAAGCGCCGATTGCGCCGGCGGTGAAGAAGGGCAACATCGAGTTGCGTGACTGGGTGAATACCGAATTGGCCAAACTGGGTGAAGAGAAATATCTGCTCAAGCTGTACGACCAATATGTGCGTAAAGAATTGAGTGATGACACCAAGCCTGAGAGCGTGATTGTTGAGGGTGGCAAGTGGCAGGGGTGAGTGCCTGGTAGATCGGCGGTGAGACTTTCCCCTCACCCCAGCCCTCTCCCGGAGGGAGAGGGGGCCGACCGAGTTGTCTTGCGTCGAACATCGACCTGAAATACCGAGTCGATTCTGGATCCGGTACAGCATGATCAGGTCGGCGTATCTCTGAAGCATCCCCCAATCAGTCCCCTCTCCCCCCGGGAGAGGGTTAGGGTGAGGGGCTTTTGGCCGGACGCCTCACTCAGTCAGGCCAATTCCACGCCGGCTCATCCAGCACCCGCTGGCCGACAATCCCGGTCTGCCCCAGCGTCTTCTCCAGCACGATGCAATTGCACTCCGGGTCTTCCTGCAACGCCGAAATCAAGCGCCGAGCATGGGACACCACCCACACCTGACACTCCTGCGAGGCGCGAATGATCAACCGCGCCAATGCCGGCAACAGATCCGGGTGCAGACTGGTTTCCGGTTCGTTCAGCACCATGAGCGACGGCGGTCGTGGCGTCAGCAGTGCGGCAATCAGCAGCAGATAGCGCAACGTGCCATCCGACAGCTCTGCCGCCGAAAGCGGTCGCAGCAACCCTTCCTGATAAAACTCGATGGCAAAGCGTCCGCCGGATTGCGGTTCGATGCGCAGTCGTGCGCCGGGGAACGCATCGCTGACCGCCGTATGCAACGCTTCGGGGTCACCGATTTCAATGATGGTTTGCAACGCTGCCGCCAGATCCCGCCCATCGTGATGCAACACTGGTGTGCGCGTGCCTAGTTGCGGCTGGCGCACCGGGGCGTCGGCGTCGCTGCGAAAGTGATCGTAGAAGCGCCAGCGGCGGATGAATTCGCGCATCTGGAACACTTCCGGTGAACTGCGCAAGCTGCCGACTTGATCGAACAGGCTGTCGAAGTTCGGCGTGTGTTGCGCCAGCACATCCCATTTGCGCTCGGCGCGAGCGCGGATCATCGGCCCGTCGCGATCCACCAGCAGGCTGGCCGGGCGATAGAGCGGCCCGGCCCAGATGCATTCGCGTTTGACTTGCGGATCAAGGCTGAAAAGCGAGGGCATCGGCTGTGCGTGCTCGGGCAACATGAAATGGCCGTTGGATTCGGGCAACCCCAGGCTGATCGAATAACTGAAATCCTCCCCGGCAAACCCCAGGCGCAAACGCTTCACGCCCTGGCGCACCGTCGGCTCGATCGCCACCTCTCCGTTGCGCATGCGTCGACTGATGGTTTCCGGACCGGCCCAGAAGGTCGAGTCCAGCCCGCCCTCACGAGCGAGCGCATTGACCACGCCGCCCTGTGCGGTCTCCGCCAACAGGCGCAAGGCCCGATAGAGGTTGGACTTGCCGCTGCCGTTGGGGCCGGTGATCAGGTTCAGTCGGCCCAACGGGATTACCAATTTATTGATCGAGCGGTAATTGGCCACCGCGAGGGTCTTGAGCATGAAAATCCTTCTCTTTAATGTCGTGTTCCCCAAGGCGAACGTTGAACCCTGTTCTAAGCTCACAGTCGTATCGTCACTTGCACGTTCGTACAAAGGAAGGAGTCTGCATGGCGAGTCCCGGATTGAAAACAGTGGTCATGCTGGGCCTGTTCACTTTGCTCGCCGCCTGTGGCGAGGAAAAAGCCCCGCAGGAGTACCTGCCACGGGTCTTTGTGCAAGAGGTCAAGCCCGCGGATTACGCGGCTGCCGTGACCCTCACCGGTGACGTGCAGGCCCGCGTGCAGACTGAATTGTCGTTCCGCGTTGGCGGCAAGATCATTCAGCGCATGGTCGATGTCGGTGACCGTGTCACGGCCAGGCAAGTGCTGGCCAAACTCGATCCCAAGGATTTGCAGACCAACGTCGACTCGGCTCAAGCTCAAGTCGTCGCCGAACAGGCGCGGGTCAAGCAGACTGCGGCGGCATTCGTGCGCCAGCAAAAACTGTTGCCCAAGGGTTACACCAGCCAGAGCGAATACGATTCCGCCCAGGCGGCGTTGCGCAGTAGCCAAAGCGCATTGAGCGCCGCTCAGGCGCAACTGGCCAACGCCAAGGATCAGCTCAGCTATACCTCGCTGATTGCCGATGCCCCAGGGATCATCACCGAGCGTCAGGCCGAGGTCGGCCAGGTGGTACAGGCCACCGCACCGATTTTCAGTCTGGCCCGTGACGGCGACCGTGATGCGGTGTTCAACGTGTACGAATCGCTGCTGGCCGAGCGGCCGTCAGATCGCTCGATTGTGGTCAGCCTGCTCGACAACCCCAACATCAAAACCACCGGCACCGTGCGCGAAATCACCCCAGCGGTGTCTGCGCAGTCCGGTACCGTGCAAGTCAAAGTCACCCTCGACAAACTGCCGCCGGGCATGCAGCTCGGTTCGGTAGTCAGCGCCACCGCCAAAGGCACCGGCAAATCAGCGGTCGAGCTGCCATGGTCGGCCCTGACCAAAAACGTCAGCGACCCCGCCGTGTGGATGGTCGATGAGCAGGGGCTGGTGCAATTGCACACGGTCACGGTCGGGCGCTATCTGACCGGCAAAGTCATCATCAGCGAAGGCCTCAAGGGCGGCGAGAAAGTCGTCGTCGCCGGCGGGCAGTTGTTGCACCCGGGCATTAAAGTCGAGATCGCCGAAAACACTTATAAAGATCTGCAACCGGGAGCACAGCCATGAGGCGTCTGGGGCTGTTGTCCGTGACTGTGTTGTTGGCCGCCTGCTCGAAAAACGAACCGCCGCCGGAGCCGGTGCGGCCGGTGCTGTCGATCAAGGTCCAGGCGCTGAACGAGGAAACCCTCGGCCGTTTCGCCGGCAGCATTCAGGCGCGCTACGAGAGCAACACCGGTTTCCGTGTCGGCGGGCGCATCGCCAGCCGCAACGTCGACGTCGGTGCCGAAGTCGAGAAGGGCACGCTGCTCGCCACGCTCGACCCCTCCGACCAACAGAACCAGTTGCGCTCTGCCCAAGGCGATCTGGCCAGGGTTCAGGCGCAACTGATCAATGCACAGGCCAACGCCCGGCGTCAGCAAGCGCTGTTTGATCGCGGGGTTGGCGCGCAGGCACAACTGGACATCGCCACCACTGATTTGAAAACTACCCAGGCCTCGCTGGAGCAGGCGCGGGCGGCGGTCAACCAGAGCAAGGATCAACTCGACTACACCCAGTTGCGTTCCGACCACAAAGCCGTGGTCACCGCGTGGAACGCCGAAGCCGGGCAAGTGGTCACTGCCGGCCAGCAAGTGGTGACGCTGGCGCAACCGGACATCAAGGAAGCCGTGATCGATCTGCCGGACACACTGGTCGATCAGATCCCCAGCGACGTGGTGTTTCTGGTGGCCGCGCAACTCGATCCGAGCATTAACACCACAGCGACCATCCGCGAAATCGAACCGCAGGCGCAAAGTGCGACGCGTACCCGTCGCGCCCGTTTGACCCTGGCCGACACGCCGCCCGGGTTCCGTCTCGGCACGGCGATCAGCGTGACCCTCAGTTCGGCGATCAAGCCGCGCATCGAATTGCCCGCCACGGCGATACAGGAGGTCGACGGTAAAACGCGGATCTGGGTAGTCGATACCCAAAACAAAACCGTCAACCCGCGCGACGTCAGCGTGATCAGCCGCACCGATGGCACTGTGGTGCTGGCCGGCGGTGTGAAGAACGGCGAGCAGGTGGTCAGCGCCGGCGTGAACAGCCTCAAACCCGGACAATCCGTGAAACTTGACGAGGACAGTCAATGAAAGGCTCTTTCAACCTCTCCGAATGGGCCCTCAAGCATCAGTCGTTCGTCTGGTATCTGATGTTCGTTGCACTGCTGATGGGGGTGTTTTCTTACTTCAATCTGGGCCGTGAAGAAGATCCGTCATTCACCATCAAGACCATGGTGATCCAGACCAAGTGGCCGGGCGCGACCCAAGAGGAGACCCTCAAGCAAGTCACTGACCGCATCGAGAAAAAACTCGAAGAACTGGATTCGCTCGACTACGTGAAAAGCTACACCCGCCCCGGCGAATCGACGGTGTATGTGTACCTGCGCGACACCACCAGCGCCAAGGACATCCCGCAAATCTGGTATCAGGTGCGCAAGAAGATCGACGATATTCGCGGGCAGTTTCCCAAGGGCATTCAAGGGCCGGGATTCAATGACGAGTTCGGTGACGTCTACGGCTCGGTGTACGCGTTTACCGCCGACGGCCTGACCATGCGCCAGTTGCGCGACTACGTGGAGCAGGCGCGCGCCGAGATCCGCAATGTGCCGGGGCTGGGCAAGATCGAGATGGTCGGCCAGCAGGACGAAGTGATTTATCTGAACTTCTCCACGCGCAAACTGGCGGCGCTGGGCATCGATCAGCGCCAAGTGGTGCAGAGCCTGCAATCGCAGAACGCGGTGACACCCGCCGGGGTGATCGAGGCCGGGCCGGAGCGGATTTCCGTGCGCACGTCGGGGCAGTTCGCCTCGGAGAAGGATCTGGCCGAGGTCAATCTCAAGCTCAATGACCGCTTCTATCGTCTGGCCGACATTGCCGATATCAGTCGCGGTTACGTCGATCCGGCTACGCCGGAGTTCCGTTTTGATGGCAAACCGGCGATCGGTCTGGCGATTGCCATGCAGAAGGGCGGCAACGTTCAGGAATTCGGTAAAGCGCTGCACGCGCGCATCGATCAACTCACCGCCGACTTGCCGATAGGCGTTGGTGTACACACGGTTTCCGATCAGGCCGTGGTGGTGGAAGAGGCCGTCGGCGGCTTCACCAGCGCCTTGTTCGAGGCGGTGATTATCGTCTTGGTGGTGAGCTTCATCAGCCTCGGCGTACGTGCCGGGCTGGTGGTGGCGTGCTCGATTCCGCTGGTGCTGGCGATGGTGTTTGTGTTCATGGAATACAGCGGCATTACCATGCAGCGGATTTCCCTTGGCGCATTGATCATCGCCCTCGGCCTGTTGGTCGATGACGCGATGATCACCGTGGAGATGATGGTCACACGCCTGGAAATGGGCGAGACCCGGGAGCAGGCGGCGACGTTCGCCTACACCTCGACGGCGTTCCCGATGCTCACCGGTACGCTGGTGACGGTCGCCGGTTTTGTGCCCATCGGCCTCAACGCCAGTTCGGCGGGTGAATACACCTTCACGCTGTTTGCGGTCATCGCCGTGGCGATGTTGGTGTCGTGGGTGGTGGCGGTGTTCTTTGCGCCGGTGATCGGCGTGCACATCCTCAGCGCCAACGTGAAACCCCATGCGGCCGAGCCCGGGCGCGTCGGTCGTGCGTTCAACCATGGTCTGTTGTGGTCGATGCGCAACCGCTGGTGGGCGATTGGCATTACGGTCGTGTGCTTTGTGCTGGCGGTGTTTTGCATGCGCTTTGTGCAGAACCAGTTTTTCCCGTCCTCGGATCGCCCGGAAATTCTGGTCGACCTGAACCTGCCGCAAAACGCTTCCATCGACGAAACCCGCAAGGCCGTCGACAAGCTGGAGGAAACCCTCAAGGGTGATCCGGACATCGTGCGCTGGAGCACTTACATCGGCCAGGGTGCGATCCGTTTCTACCTGCCGCTCGATCAACAATTACAGAACCCGTACTACGCGCAACTGGTCATCGTCAGCAAAGACTTCGAGGCCCGCGAAGCCCTGAGCCAGCGTCTGCGTGAGCGTTTGCACAAGGACTTCGTCGGTATCGGCAGTTACGTGCAGGCGTTGGAAATGGGGCCGCCCGTGGGTCGCCCGATCCAGTACCGGGTCAGCGGCAAGGACATCGATCAGGTGCGTAAACACGCCATCGATCTGGCCACCGAACTGGACAAGAACCCGCACATCGGCGAGATCATTTACGACTGGAACGAGCCGGGCAAAGTCCTGCGCATCGACATCGCCCAGGACAAGGCGCGCCAGCTCGGGCTGTCGTCCGAAGACGTGGCGAACCTGATGAACAGCATCGTCAGCGGCTCGCCGTTGACCCAGGTCGATGACGATATCTACCTGATCAACGTGGTCGGTCGCGCCGTGGATTCGGAGCGCGGTACGCCGGAAACCCTGCAGAACCTGCAAATCGTCACGCCGGGCGGCACGTCGATTCCGCTGCTGGCGTTCGCCACCGTGCGTTATGAACTGGAGCAGCCGCTGGTGTGGCGTCGCGACCGTTTGCCGACCATCACCATCAAGGCGTCGGTGCGCGACGAGATTCAGCCGACCGACCTGGTGAAACTGCTCAAACCGGCGATCGATGCCTTCGCCGAAAAACTGCCGGTCGGCTACAAAGTCGCCACTGGCGGTACGGTCGAGGAGAGCGGCAAGGCTCAGGGGCCGATTGCCAAGGTGCTGCCATTGATGCTGTTTTTGATGGCGACTTTCCTGATGATCCAGTTGCACAGCGTGCAGAAGATGTTTCTGGTGGCGAGTGTCGCGCCGCTGGGGCTGATCGGCGTGGTGCTGGCGCTGGTGCCGACCGGTACGCCCATGGGCTTCGTGGCTATCCTGGGGATTCTGGCGCTGATCGGCATCATCATCCGCAACTCGGTGATCCTCGTGACGCAGATCGATGAGTTCGAGAAGAAGGGGCTGGCGCCGTGGGACGCGGTGGTGGAAGCCACTGAACATCGACGCCGGCCGATTCTGCTGACGGCAGCGGCGGCCAGCATGGGCATGATCCCGATTGCCCGGGAAGTGTTCTGGGGGCCGATGGCTTACGCGATGATTGGCGGGATCGTGATTGCGACGCTGCTGACGCTGTTGTTCCTGCCGGCGCTGTACGTGGCCTGGTACAAGATTCGCGAGCCGAAGAAGGACTCAGCCTCATCGAACCATTGATTGTTCCCGTTACACCTTTGGGAACGGTCTGACTTACAACCCCGGTCGATTGCGTTACCGTCCTTCCTCCATTTGGAGGAGGGACGCCCGATGTCGACTGTCGCTTGCTGGCTGCGCCAACTGCTGCTGATGGTCGGCCTGTGCCTGTCGCCCTCATCGGTGGCCGAAACGCTGCTGGAAAATTCGTTATGGCGGGTGCAGATCGATCCGGCGACCCTCGCGGTGCGTGTGACCCCGGCCGACAGCGCGGCCGTGCAGGCATCGACGGGTGTTGATGCGCACAAGGTCAGCCAGTTGCTCAGGCGCGGCAATCGCCTCGACTGGCAATGGGACGATGGCGCCTGGTCGCTCAGCGTTGAACTCGATCAGCGTGACCTGAGTTTCTCGATCACCGCCCGTGATCCCGCTGAACTGGAGTTCCTGCGCCAACCCGGCAGTGCGATGGGTAAAGGACTGATCTGGCCGCTCGCCGAAGGGCATTACGTGCCCCGAGGCGATCCGCTGTGGCAGGCGTTTCTGGTGGATCAGGGCCAGTTCGACAGCACTCAGGATCTGAGCCTGCCGCTGTGGGGTGTCGAGCACGACGGCTTCAGCCTTAGCTGGTTGCTGAGCAATCCCTACAACAACCAACTGCAGTTCAGCGCTGACGGCGACACGCTGGCGTTGGCGGCGCGGCATCAATTCACTTCACTGGCACCGTCGACGCCGCTGACCTTCAGCCTGTTTCTGGGTGACGCTGATCCATTGGCCGGCGCCAAGCGCTATCGGCAATGGCTGATCGATAATGGCCGTTTCGAAACCCTGAGCAGCAAGCTCGAGAACACCCCGCAGGCGCGCAAGTTGCTGGGCGCCAGTCATGTCTATCTGTGGGGCAATGATCTGCTGGGGCAAAAAGATGTGCGCAACTGGCCGGCGCTGCTCGGCAAACTACGTGGCCAAACCAGACTTGCCAGTGCGCTACGGGCCGGGATGGATCGTGAAGCGTTGCAGATGCTCGCCAGCGAAACCGTGCTCAACAGCTATCAGCAGACCGTGCTGTTGCGCGGGATCAACCGCGCGCTGGCCGCTCAGGCGCGCAAAACCTGGCAGGCTCGAGCGGTGCCGGACATGCAGGCATTGGTCAGCGGCTACGCAGCACTGCGCAGCCAATTGGCCACCGATTTCGCGGGTGTCCTGACTGTCGACTCCGAGCGTTGGGGCAGCAGCCTTTCGCTCGATACCATCGAACGGTTGCAGAACGCAGGACTGCCGCGCTTGTGGCTGGGACTCGGCGATGGATGGGAGGGCGGGCTCTGGCATCCGGAGGCGGTTCGCGCGGGCGTGGCGGCAGGGTATCTGATCGCGCCGTATGACTCTTACGAAACGGCGCTGAGCCGTGCCGAGAACCCGGACTGGACCACCGCGCACCTAGGCGACAAGGCCAATGTGGACTGCGCCATCGTGCTGGAAAGCGGCGTGGCGAAAACCGGCTTTCAGCAGTCCGGTCACTACACCGATCCGCGTTGCGTGCGTCCCTTACTTGAGAAACGCATCAAAGCCATCAGCGCCGCCACCGGTTTCAACAGCTGGTTCCTCGATGCCTATGCGG
Organism: Pseudomonas sp. NPDC087639; assembly: GCF_044743385.1. Classification (NCBI taxonomy): domain Bacteria; kingdom Pseudomonadati; phylum Pseudomonadota; class Gammaproteobacteria; order Pseudomonadales; family Pseudomonadaceae; genus Pseudomonas; species Pseudomonas sp. NPDC087639. The sequence continues at coordinate 117,729 of NZ_JBIUWI010000003.1, forward strand.
CGGGCATGGTGTTCGACAGCTACCGGCCCGGCGCGACCATGACCCAGGCGCAAAACGCCGAGGGTAACGTTCAGGCCTCACGCTGGATCAACGAAACGCTGCAACTGCCCAGCGGTTCCGAAGACGGTAACGCGACGACGGCTCAAGGCGTGTTGTTCGCCCATGGCATGCAGACACCGGTGATCGGTTGGGGTGACGCCGATATGAGCAAGAACCCCGACTCCGAATACTTCACGGGCAAGTGGTATCCACCCGAGCAACCGGCGGTGTTCTTCAAACCCGTGTCGATCAAAGAATCGTACCGGCGTATTCACTTTGATCCAGCCAGCCGATTGCCGCTGTACCAGGCGGTGTTTCACGGCTCGGTCATCACCAGCCATCACTGGCTGTTCGACAGCCTGAAGCTGAGCAACGTGCAGGTCGAAAACGAACTCACGCAATTGCTCTACAACGTACCGCCGCTGTATCACCTGAGCGCGGCGACGCTAGCGCAACGCTTGCCACTGATTGCGCGTCAGGATGCGTTCTTCCGCCCGCTGCATGAGCGCCTGGCAACGCAGGCACTCACCGGTTTCCAATGGCTGAGCGAGGATCGACGGGTTCAGCAGACGTCCTTTGAGGACGGCACTCGACTGTTGGCCAACTTCGATCAAGCCGCGCGTGACGTGGATGGCCGAACCTTGCCGGGCGAAAGCATCACCGTGCTAACGCCGGACGATGCGGTCAGCCACTATCGGGTGCAGACCTTGCCCTGACTCAGACCTTGCGCCACACGCTGGCCAGCCAGGGCTGCTGTTCGCGTGGCAACCCTGCCGGACGGAAGTAATGTTCCAGTTCGACAAACCCGGCAGCGGTCAACAGACCGCGCCACGCTTGCAGGTCGTGATACGCGCCAAAACGCGATCCGTTCCAGCCCTCCTGGTTATCCCCGCGCGGGTTGGAGCTGAACAGCACACCACCCGGTTTCAGCGTGCTTCGCAGTTGCCCTAAAACCCGTGGCAGTTCCTGCGACGGCACATGAAACAGCACGGCGTTGGCGAAGATCCCGTCGAAGCGCTCTTCAGGCAGATCCAGCTTGAGGAAATCCTGGCACCACACTTCGCAGCCACTGTCCTCGCGGGCCATCTGCGCAAACTTCTCCGAGCCGTCGAGGCCGACCGCGACGTGGCCCATACGCGTGAACACCTGCAAATCCCGCCCTGGCCCACAGCCGAAATCAAGAATGCTGAACGGTGCCACACCCTGAATATGCCGCAACAGTGCGTCGATGTTCTGGCTGACATCGTGATCGCGGGTGCCCTCACGGAAGTCTTCGGCCACCGAGTTGTAGTGGCCGAGCGTGGTGGCGGTGATCTGTTCGAGGTCGGTGGTGGTCTGTTTCATGGTTGGGCTGCGTGGGCGATTGAGATTGGCCGAATATACGCCATGAAAGGAAATGATTGGGTGGCGGCTGCACGCAGGTAGTAGGCCGGTCAATAGGAAAACCGGTACACCCGAAGGTGCCCCACGCACAGCCGCCAAATTTTCAGCTCTTCTTCATCCCCAGACAATCAATCGAACGATCCACCATCGCCTTGGCAATCTCCAGCAAATGCCAGACTGAAAACACCATGGCCCGATCCGCGCCTTTCAAATGATCGCCACATTGATAGGCCGAGACAGAAGCACAGCGCAGAAGATCAGCGAGATAGAGCTGGGCGTCTTCGAAACTGACGTCTTCGCTGACGTTGTAGAAGCGCAGTTCATCAGGCGGGGAGGGTTGCTTGCCGGTGAGGTAGAAATCGATGGCGCGGTACAGCGCGGAGCGGTCTTTGAACTGCTCGTCGGAGGATTCGTTTTCGGTGGTTTTTTCTGAAGGTGGATCGGGGACGATCTTTTTCATAGGTAAAACTCCTAGTGATGATTGGAGCCAACCAAGATCGCGACTAAACGAGCAGGGGTGGCGGCTGCACACAGGTTAGTCGACCGGTCACCAGGCTACCCGGCGCACCCGAAGGTGCCCTGCGCACAGCCACCATTACGATCAGGCAGGAGAAATCACCTGAGACAAGGTGGCGCTGTGCGCCCGGTAGGACCCGGGCGACTAAACCCGATCACTGATGAGCAGTGACGGGCCGAGACTAGCCACCGGATCCGGCAGGCGCAAGCGCTCGGAATGATCTAGGAAATGTCCTGCAAAGGAAAGAGAACAGGCCTGTAGGCTCTCTGATTTTCCTGTACGAAATTTTCCCTTTTCGGTGTGAATCGCTCCTCACGGCAAAGCATAAAACCCCACCGACTGTGCAATACATATGTACCGCACTCTGCGGTTCGCTCCGGGATGTAATGACGCCTGCGCGATAGACGACTATCGCGATGTCTGCCCTGTTTTTTCTTCAGGGGGACTCACTCAAAAAAAGGATTTTTCATGGGCATTGTTCGCAACCCCGGCTCCACCTCGTCGACCCGCCGTCACTCGACGGATGCAACGCCAACCCGTAAAAGAGCCGGCAGTACGCCATCCGGCGACGGGACGCCGGTGAAGATTCACCGCCCTGACGCGGACCTATCAGGCATGGAGGCGGTTTCGCCTGCTGACCCGTCGCCCTCCGTCATCACGATTACTCCGTTGCATTCTGCCCAGGTCACGCCCCTGCATCCGACGATCAAAACACTTGAGCGCTACAGCTTGAGAGCACCGGCCAACTTGCCCGCAGCCAATGCTCAGGGCCTCAGGGTGTTCAAGAACCGAAACTATGTCGATATCGCTCCCGGCGAGATCGTACTGGTCCGGGAAACCGGCATCGCCGGTGAATATCGGGCAGCGCTGGCCTCTGAATCGGCAGCGCGGGGGCCGGCGCTGTTTTTTGATCCGCGCAGCAAGATCTGGTCACTCGAACGGTCTCGGCCTTTGCCCGATCCGGGCAAAGTGATTGATATCGACATTGATCAGCTCATACGTGAGGTCAGAACCGACTATGCCCAAAAAAACCGGGTTCATACCGGTAGCGATGACACGTTGGAGCGCACCGCGGCACTCGAGGGCACGCTGGTTGCACGCGGGTTGAAGCAGTTCCCGATGGAGCAGGCGGTAATGATTCGCTCGGAGTTGCAAGCGGTCGAAAGCATTTTCTCTGAGGCCAGTCACGCCATCGGCCTGCAATATCCCGACGCCGACGGGGTGTACGAAAGCTTCTTTGGCAGCGCTCACCGCGCCGTTACCCAACAATTCGCCGATTCAGTCGCGCGAGGCCTGGCGCTTTCCAGGGAGTACCAAGGGGCTTGGGGGGATGAGAAATTTCTCGGGGTCGATGCGGACACCAATAGCGGGGCATGGATGTACAAGAATGATTTTCACGGTCGGTTCTTTCTTAATCGCAATTACATGCAGCGCGGGACTTTGAGTATTTCCCTGGGCCATGAAATGTTGCACACCAACAGAATCGACCGGTTCCAGAGCATTGGGCCGAATGCAGCGGATTATTTCTATCTGGACAGCCGTCTGGGCCGTTTGCTGGATGGGGATTCGTTGACCGTTTACGACGTTCCTGAGCGCGGTGTCTCCGAGGCGATCATGCGCGGCGGATTGACGGTCGATTATTTGAAGTCTTTTTCGGATGACCACGATGCCTTTTTGTTCGGTGTCGGTGATTACCTGGGAATCGGCGACGACCTGGACCTTCAGGCGGCGGTTGACCTGTTCAATGCAAACCCGCAGATGCGAGCGCACCTGGCGGTGAACAATGCTGACAGTTTGATTTGTGCGGCGAAAAGCATGCAGGTGCTGCATCAAAGCAAAGCCCAATATGCGTGGCTCGACAGCCTGATCGAGGATTAAGCAATATCGCAGCCTTTGCGCTCCCACGCAGGCTGTGATCCCTTGATGGGCTTCAGCGTTTATTCAAACCTCGCGCCAACCGATCCCCACCCAACTGAATCACCGCCACCAACGCCACCAGCAACACAATCACCGTCAGCATGATCTGGCTATCGAACCGCTGATAGCCGTAGCGGTAAGCGATGTCGCCCAAGCCACCGGCGCCGATTGCGCCGGCCATGGCCGAGGAGTTGATCATCGTCACCAGCGTAATGGTGAAACCGCCGACAATCCCCGGCAGCGCTTCCGGCAACAGCACATGCCAGACGATGTGCCAGCGCCGGCAACCCATGGCTTGCGCGGCTTCGATCAGACCGTGATCGACCTCGCGCAGACTCACTTCGGCGATCCGCGCAAAGAACGGCGTCGCGGCGATAGTCAGCGGCACCACAGCAGCCCACACGCCGTAGGTGGTGCCGACGATCAGGCGGGTGAACGGAATCAGCGCGACCATCAGGATCAGAAACGGGATCGAGCGGAACAGGTTCACGAATGCGCCCAATGCGCGATTCAGCACCGGCGCCTGGTAGATCCCGCCCTTGTCGCTGGTGACCAGAATCACCGCCATGGGAATGCCCACCAGCAGCGCGATCAACGACGACACGCCGACCATCAAAAACGTGTCGATAAAACCTTGCAGCAAGCGATCAAACCACATAACCCAGCACCTCCACCCGTTGCGCCCATTGCCCGGCGCGTTCGCGCAATTGCTCGGCGCTCCACGGCGAACCGCTCACGGCAAGTAGCAATTGCCCGAGCGCGTGCCCCTGAATTCTTTCCACGCCGCCCTGGAGCAATTTCACCCGCCCACCGAGGGCTGCAAACAATGCCGCCAGATCCGGCTCATCACTGGCACTGCCGGTGAACTGCAAACGCAGCACCACCGCCGCCCCGGAGGATGATGACTGCACCTGTAAACGGTTCTGCAATTCTTCTGGCAACGCATGTTGCAGCGGCGCGAGCAGCGTCTGGCTGACCTCGTGCTGCGGATTGCCGAACACTTCCCACACCGGACCTTGCTCGACGACATGGCCGTGTTCCAGCACCACTACGCGGTCACAGATGTCGCGGATCACCGCCATCTCGTGAGTGATCAGGACGATGGTCAGGCCCAGACGTTTGTTGATCTCGCGCAGCAGGCCGAGGATCGACTGAGTCGTCTCCGGATCGAGCGCGGAAGTGGCCTCGTCGCAGAGCAAAATATCCGGGTCATGCACTAAGGCGCGGGCGATGCCGACACGCTGTTTCTGGCCGCCGGAAAGCTGCGCCGGATAGGCCTTGTGCTTGGCCTGCAGGCCGACCAGTTCGAGCAGTTCGCGAACCTTTTTTTCGCGTTGTTCTTTTGGCACACCCGCGACTTTCAGCGGCAGTTCGACGTTCTGCCAAACCGTTTTCGCCGACATCAGATTGAAGTGCTGGAAGATCATGCCGATCCGTCGGCGCAGGGCGACCAAGCGGTCTTCATCGAACTCGCCGATGTCCACCTGATCGATCAGCACCCTTCCTGAGGTCGGTTGTTCCAGACGATTGATCGTGCGGATCAGCGACGACTTGCCCGCACCGCTGCGGCCGATGATGCCGAACACTTCGCCGCGCTGGATCGCCAGGTCGATGCCTTGCAGGGCAGCGACCGGGCCTTGCCGGCCTTCGTAGGTTTTGCCTAGGCCGATGAAGCGCACGTGGGCGCGGTTCAGCTTGGGATGCAATTCTGTACGTTCAGCATTCTTTAGCTCTGGAATATCCAGTCGCCGTTGGGTCGCGGCTGTCATGCTCAACTTTCCCACCCGGCCTGATACAGCTTGCCGTGGGCCTTATCCAGTGCCGCGCGGACGGCTGGCGAATGCTGATAGATGTCGACGAATTTGATCAGGCGCGGATCGGTTTTGCTCTTCGGCTGGATCACGAACTGGATCACGTATTCCTTGTGATCGAGGCCGTCGAACAGCAACGCGGAACCGGCATCGAAGGTTTTCGCCAAGCGAATGTAGGCCGGGTAGCCCTGCACCAGATCGGCGTCGTCGTAGGCGCGCACCAGTTGCACGGCTTCGACCTGAAGGATTTTGATTTTCTTTGGATTGGCGACGATGTCGTCTTCGGTGGCCTTGTAGCCGACGCCCGGCTTCAGGGTGATCAGCCCGGCCTTGGCCAGCAGTTGCAGGCCGCGACCGCTGTTGATCGGGTCGTTGGCGATGGCGACGCTGGCGCCTTCAGGCAACTCGTCGAAGCTTTTGTATTTCTTCGAGTAGAGGCCGACGTTGTTGATGATCCCCGGGGCGAATGGCACCAGATCAAAACCGGCGGCAGCCTTGGCGTTCTCCAGGAACGGGATGTGCTGGAAGTAGTTCACGTCGATGTCGCCAGCGGCGAGGCTGACGTTCGGCGCGATCCAGTCGGTGAACTCCACCAGTTCGACGTTCAGGCCTTGCTTGGAGGCTTCTTCGACGGCGGCTTCCAGCGGAATGGCGAAGGCGGCGGTAGTGCCGATTTTCAGCGCAGCGTCGGCGGCGAAGACGGCCGAGCTGAACAGGCCGAGGGCCAGGGCCAGTGCTTTGACTGGGTGGGACAGGAGTTTCTTGGTCATAGTGGTTTTTCCAGTCAGTGCATGAAATGTGTGGTGTCTGGTCGGGCCTCTTCGCGAGCAGGCTCGCTCCCACATTTGGAATGCTTTCCCCTGTGGGAGCGAGCCTGCTCGCGAAGCTTTTAGCGGCGGTACGAAGATCCGATGTGTTGCTCCGGCAACTGTGCCTCGCCGTGAAACAGCTTCTCGCGCAAGCTGCCGCTGTCATACACGGTCTTGTACGACCCACGCCGCTGCAACTCCGGAATCACCCGCTCAATGAAATCGACATAGCTTTCCGGGGTGACGATGCGGGTCAGGTTGAAGCCGTCCAGACCGGTTTCGGCGATCCAGGATTCCAGTTCGTCCGCCACTTGCTCAGGCGAACCGACGACGGTGATATAGCGGCCACCGAGGGCATGCTGGTCGAGCAATTTGCGCCGGGTCCAGTCGTTGTTTTGCAGGTTCTTGGTCGCGGACTGAATGGCGTTGCTCTTCACGTACTGGATCGGTTCGTCGATTTCATACTGCGAAAAGTCGATGCCAGTGGACGCGGAAAAATGCGCCACGCCGGCCTCGGCGCTGGCGTAGCTCGAGTACTCGGCATGCTTGGCCCATGCGGCTTCTTCAGTCTCGCCGACGATGACGTTAAGGCCCATGAACACCTTGATGTCCTCGGGATTGCGCCCGGCCTCGACGGCACTGGCGCGCACCTTGTCCACCTGCACTTTGGTCGACGGTTTGTTCTGGCCGCTGATAAACACGCACTCGGCGTGACGCCCGGCGAACAGCAAACCACGATCAGAACTACCGGCCTGAAACAGCACCGGAGTGCGCTGCGGCGACGGCTCGCAGAGGTGATAACCCTCGACCTGATAGAACTCGCCCTTGTGTTCGACCTTGTGCACTTTTTCCGGTTGGGCGTAGATACGCTGTTCGCGATCATTGAGCACCGCGCCGTTTTCCCAACTGCCTTCCCAGAGTTTGTAGAGCACCTCCAAATACTCGTCGGCCTGATCGTAGCGACGGTCATGCTCGACTTGCTCGCGCAGGCCCATGGCTTTGGCGGCGCTGTCCAGATAGCCGGTAACGATGTTCCAGCCGACGCGACCACGGCTCAAATGATCGAGGGTCGACATGCGTCGGGCGAACAGATACGGCGGCTCGTAAGTGAGGTTGGCGGTCAGGCCGAAACCGAGGTTTTTGGTGACAGCGGCCATCGCCGAAACCAGCAGCAACGGATCGTTGACCGGCAGCTGGATCGACTCTTTCAGGGTGACATCCACCGAGTTCTGATAGACGTCGTACACGCCAACGATGTCGGCGATGAACAAGCCGTCGAACAGCCCGCGCTCCAGCAACTGCGCCAGCTCGGTCCAGTATTCAATGGTGTTGTAGCGAGTCGAGGTGTCGCGCTGATGCGTCCACAAGCCATGGTTGATGTGGCCGATGCAGTTCATGTTGAACGCATTGAGCAGGATTTTTTTCTTCGCCATCAGATGGTCCCCCGCAGCGGCGGTTTTTCATCGTTGAGGTAGTAATTGCCCACCGCGTGATACTTCCAGCGCACCGGGTCGTGCAGGGTGTGCACCCGGGCGTTGCGCCAGTGGCGGTCGAGGCCGTGCTCGATCAGGGTGGCCTGACTGCCGGCCAGTTCGAACAAGGTGCTACCGGCGGCGAGGGAGATTTCCGTGCTGATCGCGCGTGCCTCGGCCACCGCAATCGAGGCGGCGGCGACCGTTTCGGCGTTGCTCTCGGCCTGAGCCTTGTCGAGGAACTCGCCGGAGCGCTCCAGCAGCGCTTCGGTGGCGTGCAGGCGAATGCTCAAGTGGCCAAAGCTTTTCAGCGTCAGCGGGTCTTCGGTGGCTTTGTCGTTGCCGGAGTCGATCCATGGCCGCGTCTTGCTTCGCACAAAGTGCAATGCATCTTCGTAAGCGGCGCGGGCGATGCCGGTGTCGATGGCGGCGTGCAGGATCTGCGCCAGCGGGCCGACGGTGGTCGGACGTTCGAAAGCGCTCTGGAACGGGATCACGTCTTCGGCGGCGACGTACACGTCCTCGAACACCACCGAACCGCTGCCGGTGGTGCGCTGGCCGAAGCCGCTCCAGTCGTCGATCACGGTCAGGCCTTTGCTTTCGCGCGGCACGAACGCCAGTTGCTGCACGCCGTTTTCATCGACCACGGACGTTGGAATGCGCTGCGCGTAAATCGCGCCGGTCGCATAAAACTTGCGACCGTTGATGCGGTAGCCATCGCCGTCGCGCTTGAGGCTGGTGACACGGTCGTGGGCGGTTTTGGTGCCCAGTTCCGCCAGAGCATTACCGAAACGCTGGCCGGCCAATACCTCGGCGTACAGCCGTTGTTTCTGCGCGTGGCTGCCGTTCACCCGTAGCACTTCGAGGGCGTAGAAATGGTTCTGCGGAATCTGCCCGAGAGAGCCGTCAGCCTGAGCGATCAGGGCGATGACTTTGGCCAGGGTCACGTTCGACACGCCAGCGCCGCCGTATTCTTTGGGCACGCTGATGCCCCACAGGCCGGAGCGGGAAAACACGTCGAGTTCCGGCAGCGGCAGGCGACGTTCACGGTCGCGCAGGGCGCTGTCGCGTTTGAAATCTTCGGCCAGATCGCTGGCGACGATCAGGGCTTGCTCATCGCTGGTGATGACCGCGACGGGATGGAAAAGAGTCATGTGTTTCTCCAGAGGTCTGGTCAAATCCAGGAATGGCGAGCCGGCAAAGTGCCGTTGAGGCGATAGGCGCCGACCGCGTGATATTTCCAGCGCACCGGATCGTGCAGGGTGTGTACCCGGGCGTTGCGCCAGTGGCGGTCGAGGTTGAATTCGGCGAGGGTCGCGCGGCTGCCGGCCAGTTCGAAGAGTTTTTCGCTGGCCAGCAGCGAGATCTCGGTGGTCAGCACTTTGGCTTCGGCCACGGCAATCGAGGCGCGGGCGGCGGATTCGGCGGTCAGCGGCGCGGCGTGTACCTGATCGAGCACTTGCCCGGCCTTGCGCAGCAGCGCTTCGGCGGCGTGCAGTTCGATTTTCAGTTTGCCGATGTCGGCGATCACGTAGAGGTCATCGCTGGCCCGTTCAACTTTGGCGTCGATCCATGGCCGCGCGCGGGTTTTGACGAATTCGATGGCGTCGTCAATGGCGCCACGGGCGATCCCTGCGTCGATGGCAGCCTGGATCAGCTGGGACACGGCGCCTTGGGTGTTTGGGGTTTCGTTGATCTTCCAGTTGTCGACGACGAGGCTCGACTCGACGCGCACGTTGTTCAGCAGAATCGTGCCACTGGCGGTGGTGCGCTGACCGAAGCCCGACCAGTCATCAACGATGCGCAGCCCTGGCGTACCGCGACGGACGAAGGCCAGCACTTGCTTGCCATCATCATTGAGCGCCTTGACTGCGACCCAGTGCGCAAACAGCGCGCCGGTGGAGTAGAACTTCTGGCCACTGATCACGTAGTCATCGCCGTCGGCAGTGATTCGCGCTTTCAGTTCCAGCGTGTTTTTGGTGCCGCGCTCAGGGCCGGCATTGCCGATGCGCCAGCCTTCCAACACGCTCTGGAACAGCTGTTGTTTCTGCTCTCCGGTCGCGCTGCCGAGCACCAGATTGATGATGCCGAACTGGTTCTGCGGGATCTGTCCCAGCGCCGGATCGGCGGCGGAAATGATCGCGAAGACCTCGGCCAATGTGACGAAGGAAACCTGCGGGCCACCGTATTCGCGCGGGATGGCAATGCTGCCCAGACCGCTGCGGGTGAACTGTTCGATTTCCGACCACGGCAACTTGCGCTGGCGGTCGCGTTTGGCGGCCTGCACGCGGGCAACTTGCGCCAGCTCATGGGCGGCCTTGATGGCTTGGGCGTCGTTGCGCAAGACCTGCGCGGGCAACAACAACGGGGCGATGTCCAGATCAGACTGGACGTTTGCGTCTGCCAGACTGGACATCAGTGCCGCTCCTTGGCTGCACGCAATGCCCTGGCGATCTGCACTGGGGTGATTGTGTTCCGGACCATACTACCTACCTCACATCTCATGAAAAACGCCGCGAAAGTGCGGCGAACGAAAGAATGTCCGGTGGTCCGGTGCATATACCCTAAGCGTGTATAAATATTAAATAAACTAACTTTTAGGAATATGTATAGAAGGGGTCATGGTCTGGAGGGTTAAGTGTTTCGTTGTGAGGAGCCCTGGCTCCTCACTTCGTAGAGCGTTTCACTCTTCGTGCGATTCGGCTGCCTTGCACACTGGCTTCAACGGCACCTTCAGATAAGGATTCACACACCCGATCTTCAACGTTCGCGGCGGCGCCCAGCGCGAGTTATTGCCGACCCGGTCGAGGATGCAATAGGTCACGTCCAGCCTCAGATCCTCGCCGGCTTCGACGATGACCGCTGGCGGCACCCAGACCTGAATGGGCAGCCCGATATCCGCTGCCGTGATCGGCGCCAGATCCATGCGCACGTCGCCCCAGCGCAAAGTAATGGCGTCGTCCTCGGCCATGTTCAGGTATGGCTCGATGGTCAGCGGCACACCGCGTTTTATCTGGTTGGGGTTTACGCCCTGACGGCGGATGGTGTCGGGGATCGTCACTGGCGCCAGTTGCTGGTTTTCGTCTGCGCACACTGCCGAAGGTTGGCCACCGGGGCAATCGAGCTTGACCTGCACGCGAGTCGCCGCCGACAGCGCCGGTCCCTGGCCGACCTGCATCACCCGATAGTGGATACGCGCGGTGCCGTCGGCAATAAAACTCTCCGGCACCCGCAGTCTTACCGTTGTGCCGACGTCCTCGGCTGTCAGCACCTTTGATGCGACATAGCATTTGTTCCAGAACAGTTCGATCAGGTCGCCGCAGTCCATGTCGGGGTAGGGCGACACATCGACCAACAGGTGGGCGGCGGCAGCGAGGTTGATGCCGGTTTTTTGCGCGGGTGCCAGGGTCGGCGCTGCGAGTTCGGGGGTGTGCGAAGTGCGGGTCATCGATTTCTCTCCTTGGAGCCTTGCAGCGAAGTCCGTTTCTGGAAGAATAAAGTTGTGAATCAACTGGCAATAAAGCAATGAACATTTGTTCAAGTTATATGCGCGTCGATTTAACTAAGTAGTGCCGGTTGGCGACTAGATAAGAGTGTGCGGGGAGGGGTGTCAATAGACGCTGTTAGTTAATTCGTGAATTACGGGTTAATCAGAATTTTCCTACATTGCCGAAGCCGTATGCCTAGGTGTTATTGTGAATAAGGCCACGGAACTCAGGCTTTTTTGAAGGTTTGTGTACGGACTTATTTAAAGGCAGGCATTCAGCGTTCGGTAGGTAATAGACGAGTTTCATCTGTTGCAGAACATATATATGTAATGCATTGATTATGTTTTGTTTATATATATTGAGCGGGTTGGTGAGGGCGGGGTAAAGGTAACTTCCATCCGTGGAAGTCAGTGTGTCTACTTCTTGAAGTTCTCAGGCGTGATTCAGGAACTTGCTGAGAAATTGTTGAGTGCGTTCTTCTTTCGGGTTGGCAAACAGCGCTTTGGCTTCGCCTTGCTCGACGATCACGCCCTTGTCGAAAAACACCACACGGTTGGCAACGTCACGGGCGAAGCCCATTTCGTGAGTGACGATGACCATGGTGCGTTTCTCTTCGGCGAGACCACGGATGGTCGCCAGCACTTCGCCCACCAGTTCCGGATCGAGGGCCGAGGTCGGCTCGTCGAACAGGATCACTTCCGGCTCCATCGCCAGCGCCCGGGCAATCGCCACGCGCTGTTGCTGACCACCGGACAGACGACGCGGATAGGCGTCCTCTTTACCGGCGAGGCCGACCTTGGCCAACAGCTTCATGCCCAGGGCAATGGCTTGCTCGCGCGGCATCTTCTTGACCACGATCGGGCCTTCGATGATGTTTTCCAGGGCGGTGCGGTGGGGGAAAAGGTTGAAGTTCTGGAACACGAAGCCCACGTGCTGGCGCAGGTTGCGCACCAGGCTTTGCTGCTGGTTCAGCGGGCGGCTGGTATCGATCTCGATATCGCCGACCTTGATCCGGCCGCTGGTGGGTTCCTCAAGGAAGTTCAGGCAGCGCAGGAACGTCGTTTTCCCCGAGCCGCTGGGGCCGATGATCGCGACCACTTCGCCTTCCTTCACCTCGAGGTCGATGCCGTTAAGCACGACCTGACCCTTGAATTGCTTGGTCAGTTTTTCCACGACAATCATGGGGTCAGGACTCCTGGTCGTGCCGATTGACCCGCTCTTCCAACTTGTTCTGGAAGTGCGAAAGCACCGTGGCCAGAATCCAGTAGATCAGCGCGGCGGCAAGATACATGGTGAAGACTTCAAAAGTCCGGGCGGTAATCAGCTGCGCCTGACGGAACAGTTCCGGCACCTGAATGGTGGCGGCCAGTGCCGTGTCCTTGACCAGCGAAATGAAGCTGTTGCCCAGCGGCGGCAATGCCGTGCGCATGGCCTGCGGCAGGATGGCCCGGCGCAGGGTCTGCGCACGGGTCATGCCGATGCTCGCAGCGGCTTCCCACTGACCGCGTTCGATCGAACCGATCGCGGCGCGGAGGATTTCACAGGCGTAAGCGGCCATGTTCAGCGAGAAGCCGATAAGCGCAGCTGGCAGCGGATCAAGCTCGATTCCTAGTTGCGGGAAGCCGTAATAGATCACGAACAGCTGTACCAGTAACGGTGTCCCGCGAAAGAACGACACGTAGACGCGCGCCAGCCAGCTCACTGATTTGAAGCGCGACAGGCGCATCAGCGCCAGGCCGAAGCCCAGCAGCAAGCCGAAGAACATCCCGCCGAGACTGAGGATCACCGTGAAATACGCGCCCTTGAGCAGGAAGGGCGCGGAGTTCAGCAGCAGCTGAGTGGTTTCGGCGATTTGCTGACTCAACTGCGGGAAGTGCGCTTCGAATTGAAATCCAACTTCCATTATTTAGTGACGTCAGCGTTGAAGTACTTCGTGGACAGCTTCTCAAGGGTGCCGTCGGCACGCAGTTCGTCGAGGGCTTTATTCAGGGCTGCCAGCAATTCAGGCTCGCCTTTACGCAGGGCAATACCGGATTCCTGACGGGAGAATGCTTCACCGGCGGCTACGGTCTTCGGGGCTTTCTTGGCGTACTCAAGTGCGGCCAGACGGTCGATCAGGATGGCATCGGTACGGCCGTTGTTCAGGTCGGCGAACTTGGTCGGATCATCATCATAGGTACGCACGTCAGCACCCGGTACGTTGGCGCGGACCCACTGCTCGTAGTTGGTGCCCAGACCTACACCGACTTTCTTGCCGGACAGGTCAGCAGCGGTCTTGATGTTCAGTGCCGCTTCCTTGTTCTTCAGCACCAATGCCTGGATACCGGAGACGGTGTACGGTTCGGAGAAGTCGTACTTCTTCTTGCGCTCGTCGGAGATGGTCACCTGGTTGACCACGACGTCCAGACGCTTGGATTCCAGCGCGGCGAGAATGCCATCCCATTTGGTTGGCTGGATCTTGGCTTTGACCCCGAGTTTTTTCGCCAGCGCTTCGGAAAGCTCGACTTCGAAACCGGACAGCTTGCCGTTCTCGTCGACAAAGCTGAACGGTGGATAAGTGCCTTCCAGGCCGACGTTGATAACGCCTTTGTCCTTGATCTGTTGCAGTTGCTCACCAGCCACTGCCTGGCCAATCAGACCGGCGCTCAGCGCAAGACCCAGCGAACCGACCAGCAGATTGCGACGTAGTGCGGAAAAATTCATGACAAGCCCCTGTGTTTTCTTATGGAAGACGCTTAAGGAATGTAGGCAAATTCGTGATTTGAACGACAGCGCTATCCTGCCTTAAAGCAGCTTATGCGTCTCGCCTGAAATTCGCCTGCGGCGAGACTATAAGATGTCTGCGTTAGACGTGAAAATACTTAATATTTGAAATGTTATTCCTTGTTGGAATATTAGTCGTACCCACGCAGAGCGTGGGAACGATCTCGTCTTCCGCTTACAGGAAATCCTTATAGGCGAACAACGCCGGCGCCCCGCCGGTATGCAGGAAAATGATCGGGCCTTCATCGAAGCGTTGACGACCAATCCCGTCGAGCAACCCGGACATGGCCTTGCCGGTGTACACCGGATCAAGCAACACCGCGTCCTGACTCGCCAACAGCTTCACTGCGGACAGCGTCCCGGCATTCGGTTCGCCATAACGCGGGCCGAAGTATTCGTCCCACAATTCGACCTTGAAGCTTGCCGGCAACGCCACGCCGAGCAGATCGGCCGTGCGTTCGGCGAGGCCCTGCACTTTCGGACGCTGGGCTTCTTCACTGCGCGACACGGTCACGCCGATTACCGGCAATTGCGGCAACGCCTCACTCAACGCCAGCGCCAGACCACTGTGGGTGCCGGCGCTGCCGGAGGCCAATACAACGGCGGCGAATTCCAGGCCGGTGTCCTTGATCTGCTCGGCCAGTTCCAGACCAGCACGCACATAACCCAACGCACCAAGGGCATTGGAGCCGCCAATCGGCACCAGATACGGCTTCTTGCCGTTGCTGCGCAGGCGCACGGCGAGTGCCGCGAGTTGTTCGTCGGCGTTGTCGAGGTTGTCGACCAGTTCGACCTTGGTATCGAACAGATCCAGCAGCAGGCGATTGCCGTTGCCGGTGTAATTGCTGTCGTCGGTGCCCAGCGGATTTTCCAGCAGGGCCACGCAGCCCAGACCCAGTTTGGCTGCCAGTGCGGCGGTCTGGCGCACGTGGTTCGATTGCAGCGCACCGGCAGTGATCAGCGTGTCGGCGCCTTGCGCCAGCGCGTCGGCGGCGAGGTATTCGAGTTTGCGCAGCTTGTTGCCGCCCATGGCCAGTGGCGTCAGATCGTCGCGTTTGATGTACACGTCGCGGCCCAGCCAGGTGGACAGACGCTCGAGTTTTTCCAGTGGAGTCGGTTGGTCGAGAAGGTCGATACGGTTAAAGCGGTCAAGCTGTTGTTTGATCATGAGTCCGTACTGGCGGAGAAAGATGAAGGGACTATAGGCACGCGCTTTTGCAGGGGCAACCGCGAATCGCTTATAGCCAAATGGACTGAGCCCAGCACTATCGGTTCTTAATTCGCGCTTGGGGGCATGCCGTAAAGTAGTCGCCGTTGACGCGGCCAGACAGTCCGGCCGCCCGTGAGGAGTCTTTACCGTGAGCGAGCGTTCCAGCCATTGGCAATTGCAGACCATCGTCAGCCAACTGCGTACCGCGAGGGATCAGTGGCGTGCCCAGAATGGCCGGGCCTCCGGCGAGCAGGGTGGTCGAGAGCTGCCGTCCCGCGCCGCGATGGCGGAGATTCTCGAAGCGCTGTGTGGGGCGTTGTTTCCGATGCGCCTGGGGCCGGTGGATCTGCGCGAAGAAAGTGAAGATTTTTACGTCGGCCACACCCTCGATGTGGCGTTGAACGCCCTGTTGGCGCAGACGCGCCTGGAACTGCGCTACGTCGCCCGCCACAGCGCGCAGGACGACAGCGAAGTCGAGACGCGCGCGATCCAGATCGTGCAGGATTTTGCCTTGGCATTGCCGGGGCTGCGCACGCTGCTCGACACCGATGTGCTGGCGGCCTACCACGGCGATCCGGCGGCGCGCAGCGTCGATGAAGTGTTGCTGTGCTATCCGGGAATTCTGGCGGTGATTCACCATCGTCTGGCCCACCATTTGTATCGCGCGGGGCTGCCGTTGCTGGCACGCATCAGTGCGGAAATCGCCCACTCGGCCACCGGGATTGATATCCACCCGGGCGCGCAGATCGGCCGCAGTTTCTTTATCGATCACGGCACGGGTGTGGTGATCGGCGAGACGGCGATCATTGGCGAGCGCGTGCGGATTTACCAGGCGGTGACCTTGGGTGCCAAGCGCTTCCCGGCGGATGAAGACGGGCAGTTGCAGAAGGGCCATCCACGCCATCCGATTGTCGAGGACGATGTGGTGATTTATGCCGGGGCGACGATTCTCGGGCGGATCACCATCGGCAAGGGTTCGACCATTGGCGGCAATGTCTGGCTGACCCGCAGTGTGCCGGCGGGGTGCAATTTGACTCAGGCCAATTTGCAGCATGATGACGGCACGCAGAAGTAGGGCTTTAGAGGCTTAACCCTCACCCCAGCCCTCTCCCAGAGGGAGAGGGGGCCGATCAAGGTGTCTTGAGTCAAACATCGACCTGAAACACCAAGTCGATTATGGATTCGGTACAGCAGGATCACGTCGGCGTATCTCCCCAATATCCCCCAATCAGTCCCCTCTCCCTTTGGGAGAGGGCTAGGGTGAGGGGCTATTGAACGAATCCACTCAAACCCACGTCATACCCCTCCTTGAGCTAGCGTAGGAAAGCTACCGCTTAGCCGTGCGATTAGTCCTTGGCGCCCTATCCATGTTTAACTTGAACGTTCATTCAAGTTAAACCGGTGGTTCGCTGCCCGCTCACAACAGGAGGCTTGCCTTTGCTGAGTCCGATCATTTCAGCCACGTTTCAAACCCTCGAGGTGCATGTTTCATGAGTGCATCGTCTACCCCCGCCAGCGGCCTGGTACGCATGAATCCGCCGGTGTTCTACTTCGCCGCGACGGTCATTCTGCTGTTTGGTCTCGTGGTCATCGCCATGCCGGAACAGGCTGGTGCCTGGCTGCTGGAAGCGCAAAACTGGGCGGCCAACACGGTCGGCTGGTACTACATGCTCGCGATGACGCTGTATCTGGTCTTCGTGGTGGTCACCGCGTTATCCGGCTACGGCAAGATAAAACTCGGTGCCGACCACGACGAGCCCGAATTCAGTTATCTGTCCTGGGCCGGCATGCTCTTCGCCGCCGGGATCAGCATCACGCTGTTCTTCTTCTGCGTGTCCGAACCGCTGACCCACATGCTCCAGCCGCCGCAAGGCGAGGCCGGCACGGCGGACGCGGCGCGTCAGGCGATGCAGGTGCTGTTTCTGCACTGGGGCCTGCACGGCTGGGGCGTATTCGCTTTCGTCGGCATGGCCCTGGCGTACTTCGCCTACCGGCATAACCTGCCACTGGCCCTGCGTTCGGCGCTGTATCCGCTGATCGGCAAACGCATCAACGGCCCCATCGGCTACGCGGTGGACGGCTTCGGCATCATCGCCACGGTGTTTGGTCTTGGCGCTGACATGGGCTTCGGTGTGCTGCACCTGAACTCGGGTCTGGACTACCTGTTCGGCATCGCTCACACCCAGTGGATTCAGGTCGGCCTGATCACGCTGATGATGGGCGCGGCGATCATCGTTGCTGTATCCGGCGTCGATAAAGGCGTGCGGGTGATGTCCGACATCAACATGCTGCTGGCCTGTGCGCTGCTGCTGTTTGTGTTGTTCGCCGGCCCGACCCAGCACCTGCTCAACACCCTGATCCAGAACGTCGGCGACTACCTCGGCGCCTTGCCGATGAAGAGCTTCGACCTCTACGCCTACGACAAACCGAGTGACTGGCTCGGCGGCTGGACAGTGTTCTATTGGGCCTGGTGGATCGCATGGTCGCCGTTCGTGGGCCTGTTCATCGCACGGATTTCCCGTGGCCGAACCATCCGTGAATTCGTCTTCGGCGTGCTGCTGATCCCGCTCGGTTTCACCCTGGCGTGGATGTCGATCTTCGGCAACAGCGCTCTCGATCAAGTGCTCAATCACGGCATGAGCGCGCTCGGCATGTCGGCCATCGAAAACCCGTCGATGAGTATTTACCTGTTGCTGGAAACCTACCCCTGGAGCAAAACCGTCATCGCCGTGACGGTGTTCATCAGCTTCGTGTTCTTCGTCACCTCCGCCGACTCCGGCACGGTGGTGCTTTCGACGCTGTCGGCCAAGGGCGGCAACCCGGATGAAGACGGGCCGAAATGGCTGCGGGTGTTCTGGGGCGCAATGACCGCGCTGATCACCAGCGCGTTGCTGTTCTCCGGCAGCATCGATGCGCTGAAGTCGGCGGTCGTGCTGACCTCGTTACCGTTCTCGCTGATTCTGCTGTTGATGATGTGGGGCCTGCACAAGGCGTTCTATCTCGAGTCGCAGAAGCAGATCGCGCAACTGCATTCGCTGGCACCGGTGTCCGGTGCGCGGCGTGGCACGGGTGGTTGGCGACAGCGCCTGAGTCAGGCTGTGCACTTCCCGTCGCGTGATGAGGTGTACCGTTTCATGGACACCACCGTGCGCCCGGCGATCGAAGAAGTGACGGCGGTTTTCGTCGAGAAAGGCTTGAACGTCGTCACCCAGCCGGATCCGGCGCATGACAACGTCAGCCTGGAAATCGGTCACGGCGAGCAGCATCCGTTCATCTATCAGGTGCAGATGCGCGGCTACTTCACGCCGTCATTCGCCCGTGGTGGCATGGGCTCCAAGCAGCTCAACAACCGTCGCTATTACCGCGCCGAAGTGCATTTGAGCGAGGGCAGTCAGGACTACGATCTGGTCGGCTACACCAAGGAACAGATCATCAACGACATCCTCGACCAGTACGAACGGCACATGCAGTTCCTGCACTTGGTTCGTTGATCATGAGCTGAGCGCCGCGTCTGTTCAGGACTCGGCGCTCAGCACCATGTACAACACCATCGCCGCCAGCGGCACGCCAAATACCGCACTGCCGATTACCAGTTCCGACCCCACGGACTGGCCGGTATGCACCACGCCCACCGCGCCGTTAATCACCGTCAGCGCCAGCCATAGCGCGGCGAAGCTGTACGCCATCGTCTGGCGACTGAAGCCGATGCGCTCGCCGATGTAGAGCATCAGGGTCAGCAGAACCAGGCCGAAGAAGATGATGATGGTGGTGTGCATGGCGACGTCCTCGCGACTGCAACTTTCAGAGTTCTCGACCTAGAGTGTGGTCGAGTGAGTAGCGTCCTGCTCCGCGAAACAGGATGTACAGCGACAGAAACGCCATCAGCACCGGGTACTCGATGCCACGGTCGATCCAGGGCCACGTTGGTCCGAGAATACTGGCGATCGCCAGCATCTGGATACCCATCAGCGCCGCCAGCAGGCGCGTGCCCAGTCCCAGGGCCAGCAGCAATCCGCCGACACCTTCCAGCAGCGCCACCAGCAGGCCAATCAGGCCCGGCACAGGCAGGTGCAGGACGTTCTGGATCAGGTTGATCGACGCGGCCATCGGATCGGCCATCGAACCGTGCGATTGACCCAGCAGTTTGGGCAAGCCATGGGTCACCATGATCACACCGTACGTGGCGCGTAACAGGGCGTAGGAAACGGGTTCACCGAGGCGATAGAACGGCGCAAGGGCGGGAATAAGCAAGGTCGGGTTCTGACGCATGGGGAGCTCCGAGGCACGGGTCATCAATGATCGTTCCCACGCAGAGCATGGGAACGATCGGTGGCAGGGCAGGCATTAGCGCAGCGTCGGTTTCAGCAGGTCTTCCAGACCGATGCGGCGGAACATCTCGGCGCGTACCCGATCGGCGGGCGAGCGGGCGGTCAGTGCACCAAAACCGCTGGAGGCACCGGTAATCAGAATGACGGATTTCATGGCGTTGATCTCAGCATAGTGAGGGTGGTTTCAGGCGCGACGAGGAAGGCGTTGTTGCGCGAGGTGGGACAACCAGCCGGCGAAGGAACCGAGGGCGCCGGCGCCGCCCAGTTCAACGAAGCTTTCCAGAGAGGGTTCCAAGTGCGAGGCGAAGTAGGCGATCAGGCCGAGAAAGTAAGCGACGAGGTTGTTCATCGTCCGGGTGGCACGCAGCGACACCACGACCATTGCCACGACAAACACCACGACCGGCAGGGCAAACAGGCCCAACGTGGGCGTCAGGGCGCCGATGCTCAGCGCCGCAGCCATGCCGAAGGCGATGCCCATCAGCACACAGCCGAGGTTCACCAGGCCGTCGCGCAAGGTCAGGCCACGACTGAAGAACGCGACCCAACCGACAAACATCGCCCAGACTGGCAGGGTCAGCAACAGGCTGGAACCGGCCGCCAGTGCAGCAGTGGCGGCAGCCACCGCGGTGAACAGCGTAAACATCAGTTTCGATTGCCCGGTGTGGGCGGTATTGGCTGGATGACTCATGATTTTCTTCTCCTTTGCCCGGGTGAGGCCGCTCAGACGAGGCCGCCGTTGACGCGCAGGACTTGCCCGTTGACCCAAGCCGAATCCGGGCCGACCAGGAAGGACACGACGCGGGAAATGTCTTCTGGCTGAGCCAGGCGTTCCAGCGGAGGCATCTTGGCGAAGGTCTGAATCTGCTCTTCACTCTTGCCGTGCAGAAACAACTCAGTAGCGACCGGGCCCGGTGCCACGGCATTGACGGTGATGTTGCGTCCGCGCATTTCCTTGGCGAACACCTGGGTCAGCGACTCCACCGCTGCTTTGCTGGCGATGTACACCGCGTAACCCGGCAGGTTCATGCCGACGGTGCTGCTGGAGAAATTGATGATCCGCCCGCCACTGTTCAAGCGTGTCGCTGCTTCGCGCAGGGTATTGAAAGTGCCGCGAGCGTGGATGTTGAAGTTCTGCTCGAACAGTTCGTCGCTGTGTTGCGCCAAGGGCAACACCTTGAGGATGCCGGCGTTGTTCACCAGTACATCGATCTTGCCCAGTTGCGCCTCGGTCTCATCGAACATGCCCTGCACGTCGCCGGCATTGGCAACATCTGCCTTGACCGCCATGGCCTGATGCCCGGCCTGGCGCAACTCCACCACCAGTTTCGAGGCTTCACTGGCGCTGCTCGCATAGTTGATGGCGACGGCGAATCCTTCACTGGCCAGTTGTTTGGCGATTACCGCGCCGATGCCGCGAGAAGCACCGGTTACGAGGGCGACTTTCGAAGTTTGCTGAGTCATGGCGATGATCCTTGTGCAGGTGTTGATTGGGTGTGGAGTCAATTTCACATGTTTACTCACACCGATAAATGCACGAGAGTTGCCTTGACTGTTCAAAAATCGCCAACAATCAAAAGCCGGGGAAAGCGCCGTGGATCAAGTCAAAGCGATGAAGGTTTTCGTGCGCATATACGAGCGCAGCAGCTTCACCCTGGCGGCCGATGACCTGAACCTGCCACGGGCGACACTGACTCATACCCTCAATCAATTCGAAGCCTGGCTCGGCACTCGCTTGCTGGAGCGCAGCACGCGCAAAGTGCGGCCGACACTGGATGGCGAGGCTTACTACCAACGCTGTGTGCAATTGCTCGCGGAACTGGAGGAGGCCGAATTGGCGTTTCGCGGCGTGGCGCCAAAAGGACGGCTGCGGGTGGATCTGCACGGGACGCTGGCCAAGCATTTTGTGATCCCGGCGCTGCCGCAATTCATGGAGCGTTATCCCGACATCGAACTGTCGATCAGCGAGGCCGACCGCTTCGTCGATCTGATCGCCGAAGGCGTCGATTGCGTGCTGCGCGCCGGGACGCTTGGCGACTCCAACCTGATCGGCAAGCGAGTCGCCAACCTGCGCCAGATCACCTGCGCCAGCCCGGCTTACCTGCGTCAATACGGCGAGCCGAAGAACCTCTCTGAATTGAAAAACCATCGCGCGGTGAACTACGTCTCGCGCACCACGGCCAAGTTGTTTCCCTTCGAATTCATGGTCGACGGCGAACTGCAGGAAGTCGCCATCGATGGCGCGCTGTCGGTGTTCGGCGCCGAAATCTACGCCGCCTCAGCCATCGCCGGGCTAGGTCTGATCCAGTGCCCGCATTACCGGATGGAAACGCTGATTGCTCAGGGAGTGGTGCAGGAAATCCTCATCGACACGCCACCCCCTCCGATGCCGGTATCTGTGCTGTACCCGCACAACCGACACATGTCGCCACGAGTTCGGGTGTTTGTGGATTGGTTGGGGGAGGTGTTTGCTGACGCGGGCTAACCGCTGATCGATGAAGAAATGCACGGCTGCTCAATGCACTGATTTTTATCAGGGTGCGTATGGTGTGTATTGAAATGTCTTTGCCAGTCGTACAGTCAGCAGCCATTGCTGGCGAAAAGGGCGAAGGAGTTGCGCACTCGGGAAATGATCAGGATGATCGAAGAGGATGGTTGGTATCTGGTTGCTGTGAAAGGCAGCCACCATCAATGGAAGGATTCAGCCACATGAAATTTCCGGTCGTTCTGCACAAGGATGCCGATTCGGACTACGGAGTGATTGTCCCGGATGTACCGGGGTGCTTCTGCGCAGGCGTCACGGTAGCCGAAGCGTTGGAAAACACTGGCCCTGCATTACGAGGGATTGGCTGCTGCTGCATTGCGCGAATTGTCTACCTGACGGCGCTCCCACCGATCAGGTGCTTTCGCGTTCGATAACTGTGCATTGCAGCAGATTCAGGCGTTGCACATCGTCGCTCGGCAACACTCCAAGGCTTTCCAATACCCGCGTCGCGGCAAGCACACCGATCTCCAGCGCCGGCGGTTTGATGGTGCTCAGACTCGGCAATAGCATCTCGGCAAATGGGTAATCACCGAAGCCGAGAATGGCGCAGTCTTCGGGGATTTTAATGCCGGCACGTTGGCCCGCCAGCAGGCCGCCGGCGGCGAGGTTGTCGTTGGCGAAGATGATTGCGTCGGGGCGTGAATGGGCGTTCATCAAGGCTTCCATTGCCTGTTTGCCGGCTTCGAACGGCGCGCGGTCGGCGTCCGGGGCGAACACCCATGGTTCCAGTCCGAACTCGCGCACAGTCGCGGCATAACCGTCGCGGCGTTCCAGTGCACTGAGGTCGCCGGGCGCGCTGTTCGGTACGAAAGCGATACGTCGATAACCTTTGTCGTACAGATATCGAGCGGCGCTGACACCCACTTCAAAATGCGAAAAACCGATCTGCATCGGCTGGCGTTCCGGCTGGTAATCCCAGGTTTCAATCACCGGAATCTCCGCCTCGGCAATCATCTTTTCCGTGCCAGCGCTGTGGAAATGACTGGTCAGCACCAGTGCTCCCGGCGACCAGCCAAGAAACGCTCGCACGGCGTTTTCTTCCAGTTCGGTGCTGAAGTAACTCGACGCCAGCAGCAGCTGATAACCGTGACGGCTAAGCGTATCGCTGAAGCCCTGAATGGTGTTGGCGAAGATCGGTCCGGAGATGTTCGGAATCACCATGCCAACGATTTTCCCTCGCGCCGAAGCCAAACCACCGGCCACCAGATTCGGCACATAACCCAACTCGGCCACCACCGCAGCAATCCGCTCGCGGCGCTCCGGCGAGACTTGCTCCGGCTGATTGAAGTAACGCGACACGGTGATCGCTGAAACGCCAGCCTCTCGCGCAACCGCACTCAGGGTCACGCGTCCGGCGCCACGGCGTTTGCGGGGCTTTTCTTCGTTCATGGCGCGATCCTTCTTAAAAACCAAAACGCATATAAAAGTAATTTTTCAGTATTGGACGCTCTATGTCGGGCTTGCCAATACTGGCGATGTTAGCGCTAACAAAGCGCGATGTCTGCTACTCGCTCGAGCGAATGCCCAAGACACCGATACAGGCGCTGTCGTCGCAGAACGGCAGCGGTTCAGGGCCATTTTCGAGCGGGCAAACATGCACAACATTCCTGGGGCGACACACAAACTGGCGCAATCGATTCGCGCTGCGGGCTGGCTGTTCACGGGGCTGGCGGCGTTGCCGCTGGCCGATGCTTTCGCGGCTGAGAGCACTGGTCAGGAGCCGACACTCAAGTCCGTGACGGTCACCGCCACCCGCCGCGAAGAATCGCTACAAAAGGTGCCGGTGGCGGTGTCGGTGATCGACGGCGAACAGCTTGAACGCGACAACCGCAACGGCGTGGCGAGCATCGTCCAGCAAGTGCCGTCGCTGAATTTCCGTACCGGTGCATCGAACAAGGACACCTCACTGTTCGTGCGCGGCGTCGGCACGATTTCCACCTCGCCCGGCGTCGAGCCGACCGTGGCCACGGTGATCGACGGCGTGGTGTATGCACGTCCCGGCCAGTCCACGCTCGACCTGCTGGATCTGGAGCGCGTCGAAGTCCTGCGCGGCCCGCAAGGCACGCTGTTCGGCAAGAACGCCTCGGCCGGTGTGCTCAACATCACCAGCAAGGCGCCGACCACCAAGACCCACGGCTACATCGATCAGTCGTACTACAGCGGCAATGAGAGCCGCACCCGCTTCGGCATTGGCGGCAGCCTGATTCCGGACACGCTCAAGGGCTCGATCAGCACCTTGTTCGGCAGCTACGATGGCAACGTCGACAACCAATACAACGGTCAGGAGGTTAACGGCTACAACCATCGCGGCGTGCGCGGCAAACTCGAATTCACCCCTAACGATGACGTCACCTTCACCCTGATCGCCGATTACATGCAGTCCCACGATGACGGTCCGAATGGCGTGGTGAGCAAATCGCTGACCCCGGCCTTCGCCAATGCGCTGAGCCCGGTCAACGCCACCAGCCACAATCGCGACATCAATACCGACACCCGCAGCCACGTCGAGGACATCAACAAAGGTTTGTCCGGCCAGCTCGACTGGCAACTGGGCGATTACACCCTGACGTCGATTACCGCATGGCGTGGCTGGGATAACACTCAGTATCAGGATGGCGACCGACTCGGCACGGTGACGGCGGCGTTCCCCGGCACAGCGGACAAGGGCGATCTGGCCTTCGACCAATACTCCCAGGAGCTGCGCCTGGCCTCGCCGAAAGGCGAATTCCTCGAATACGTCGGCGGCCTGTTTTACATGCACGGCAAAGACGACGAAACCTATCAGCGCACACTGACCACCACCACGCGCACCGACCGAGGCGTTGCCGACTACAGCACCACCAGCGACAGCTACGCGGCATTCGGTGAAGCGACGTTGAACTTCACCCCGGACTTTCGCGGTATCGCCGGCCTGCGCTACACCCACGATGATCTGGAATACGATCACCGCCGCGTCTCCACCTCGGCGACCACCGTCAGCGGCATTCAACCGGCGACCAGCAGTTCCGGCTCGGTGGACGAGGACGGCTGGTCCGGTCGACTCGGCGTGCAGTACGACTTGAGCGACGCGGTCACCACGTATCTGACCTACTCGCGCGGCTACAAAGGCCCGGCCTACAACGTGTTCTTCAACATGCAGCCGCGCGACACCGAAGCGCTGAAACCGGAAACCTCCAACACTTGGGAGGCGGGGATCAAAGCCACGTCGTGGAACAATCGCCTGACCACCAACCTCGCGGTTTTCCACAGCGACTACGACAACTACCAGGCCAATTTTTTCGACACCGTCGCCGGGCAAGTGGTGACGCGCCTGATCAACGCCGGCAGCGTCAGCACAGAAGGCGTCGAACTCGATTACGCCTTGCAGGCGAGCCAGCAATTGAAATTCTCCGGCGCACTCGCCTACACCCGCGCACGCATCGACGAATTCGCCTGCCCGGCCGGCGCGGCGGCATCGTGCAACGTCAACGGCAAACCGCTGCCGTTCAGCCCGGACTGGAAAAGCTACGTGCGCGCCGACTACACCATCCCGCTCGACAACGGCCTGGATATCGAACTCGGCACTGACTACAGCTGGCAGAGCGAAGTGCAGTACGACATCAGCCAGAACGCCGACACCAAGCAAGGCGCTTACGGCCTCTGGAACGCCAGCATCGCCCTGGCCGATTACAGCAACGGCTGGCGCGTGGCCTTGCTGGGCAAGAACCTTACCGACAAGTCCTATTCGCCACTGCTGGCCAGCGGCGGCAACTACATCTATCGCGCCGTGCCACGGGATGACGAACGCTACTTCGGCGTGCAACTGCGCAAGGATTTTTAAGATGAGCAGACAGCTGAAACTCGGCGCATTTCTTATGGCCACCGGGCACCACGTCGCCGCGTGGCGTCATCCGGAAGTGCCGGCCAACGCCGGGCTGGATTTCGCCCATTACAAACGGCTCGCGCAGATTGCCGAGGCGGCGAAGTTCGATACGCTGTTCGTTGCTGACAGCGTCGCTGCGCCGACCCAGGACATTGCCAGCCGCATGGCAAGGTCTGATCACTTCGAACCGCTCACCTTGCTCTCGGCTCTCAGTGCCGTGACCGAGCACATCGGCCTGATCGCCACCGCCACCACCAGTTACAACGAGCCGTATCACGTTGCGCGCAAATTCGCCTCACTTGATCACCTGTCGGGCGGGCGCGCGGGGTGGAATCTGGTGACCTCCGACAACGCCGCCGAAGCATTGAATTTCGGCCGTGATGAACACATAGGCCATGCCGAACGCTACAGCCGCGCCCGCGAGTTTCATCAGGTGGTCACCGGGCTCTGGGACAGTTGGGCGGACGACGCCTTTCACCGCGACAAGGCCAGTGGCGCGTATTACGACCCTTCGAAACTGCACGTGCTGGATCACGTCGGTGAGCACTTTCGGGTCAAAGGGCCACTGAACGTCGCGCGTTCACCGCAGGGTCAACCGTTGATTGTCCAGGCCGGCTCCTCTGAAACCGGTCGCGAACTGGCGGCGCAAACGGCTGAGGTGGTATTCACCGCGCAAACTTCACTGGCCAGCGCTCAGGCGTTTTACAGCGATCTCAAGGGAAGCTTGAGCAAGTACGGACGCAGCACGGATTCGCTGAAAATCATGCCCGGGGTTTTCGTGGTTGTTGGGCAGACGGAAGCCGATGCGCAGGAAAAATGTGAAACGTTTCAGCAATTAGTCGAACCCGCAGTTGGCGTCGCCTTGCTTGGGCGTATGCTGGGCAACTTCGATTTGTCGAAGTACCCGCTGGACGGGCCGCTGCCGGAGCTGCCGCTGACCGACAGTGGTCAGCAGAGTCGGCAAAAACTGCTGACCGAACTGGCAGGCCGGGAGAACCTGACGCTCGTTGAACTGGGCCGCAAGATTGCCGGTGGGCGAGGGCATTACAGCGTGGTGGGCACGCCTGAACAGATCGCCGACCGTTTGCAGGAATGGTTCGAACAGGGCGCGGCGGACGGTTTCAATGTGCTGGTACCGCATTTGCCTGGCGGGCTCGAAGACTTCGCCAATGGCGTGGTGCCGGAACTGCAACGGCGTGGTCTGTTCAGAACTGAGTACGAGGGCCGGACGTTGCGCGAGAACTTGGGCCTGGCCCGACCCGGCAATCGATTTGTGTAACACCCTTCGCGAGCAGGCTCGCTCCCACATTTGGAATGCATTTACCTGTGGGAGCGAGCCTGCTCGCGAAGCAGTCGACACCCATTTCAAAACAGACAAGAGAGGATTCGATGACTTACACCGCTGCCGAAAACCGCTACGACTCTATCCCATACCGCCGCGTCGGCCGCAGCGGTCTGGTGCTGCCGGCGCTGTCGTTGGGGCTGTGGCATAACTTCGGCGACAGCACGCCGATCGAGACCCAGCGCGCCTTGCTGCGCACCGCGTTCGACCTGGGGATCAACCACTTCGACCTGGCCAACAACTACGGCCCTCCGTACGGCAGTGCCGAGATCAACTTCGGTCGCCTGCTGCGCGAGGACTTCAAGCAATATCGCGATGAACTGATCATCTCCAGCAAGGCCGGTTGGGACATGTGGCCCGGCCCTTACGGTCAGGGCGGCGGCTCGCGCAAATACGTGCTGGCCAGCCTCGACCAGAGCCTGCAACGCCTCGGTCTGGACTATGTGGATATCTTCTATTCGCACCGCTTCGACCCGGACACTCCGCTGGAAGAAACCGCCAGCGCCCTCGCCACGGCGGTGCAGCAGGGCAAGGCGTTGTACATCGGCATCTCCTCGTATTCCGGGGTGAAAACCCGCGAGATCGCCGCGCTGCTCAAAGAATGGAAAGTGCCGCTGCTGATTCACCAACCGGCGTACAACCTGCTCAATCGCTGGGTGGAAAAGGATCTGCTCGATACCACCGATGAACTCGGCACCGGCGTCATCGCCTTCACGCCATTGGCGCAAGGTCTGCTGACCGACAAATACCTCAACGGCGTGCCGGCGGATGCGCGGGTCAATCGTCCGGGCGGTGGTTCGTTGCAGGCTTCGCACTTGTCCGATGCCAACATCGCCCACGTGCGCGCGTTGAACGAGATCGCCAAACGTCGCGGCCAGAGCCTGGCGCAACTGGCGCTGGCGTGGACGCTGCGTGATCCGCGCGTGACCTCGGCCCTGATCGGCGCGAGCCGGCCGGAGCAGATTATCGAGAACGTCGGGGCGTTGAAGAATTTGAGCTTCAGTGCTGAGGAATTGGCGGAGATTGACGGGTTTGCCCAGGAGGGTGGGATCAATCTTTGGGAGAAGCCTTCGACAGCGGAGTGATCACGAGCGGGGTGTGTCATTCGGATCCTACCCCCTCACCCCAGCCCTCTCCCCCAGGGGGGCGAGGGGGGAAAGGGAGCCGATCTTAATGCTTTTTAAGCCTGAGTTCGACTCGGTATATCAGGTCGATGTATAGCGACAAAACTACTCGGTCAGTCCCCTCTCCCTCTGGGAGAGGGTTAGGGTGAGGGGCTTTTGCTGTTTAGGGCTCAGCGAAAAAACGGCACATCCCCCAACACCGTAGCCCGCTGCATCACCCGCCGCGCCGGGCGGTAATCATCCACCGCGTAATGCTGCGTCACGCGGTTATCCCAGAACGCAATATCGTCCTTCTGCCAGCGCCAGCGAATGGTGTACTCCGGCCGCGTCGCATGGGCGAACAGGAGCTTCAGAATCGCCTCGCTCTCGGTCTCCGACAGCTCATTGATCTTCGACGTAAAGCCTTCGTTGACGAACAATGAACGCCGCCCGCTCACCGGGTGCGTGCGAATCACCGGGTGCGACAACGGCGGATTCTTGCGCCGTGCCTCTTCCCACTGTGCCAGCGCTTCAGGTGTGTTGCCGTAACGCTCCAGCGGAAACGAGCGAGTGAAATCGTGGGTGGCGGTCAGTCCTTCAAGCAACGTTTTCATCGGCGCCGAAAGCGCCTCATACGCAGCAATCCCGCTGGCCCACAAAGTGTCGCCACCAAACTCCGGCAGCAACTTGGCGCTGAGCACCGCGCCCATCGCCGGCGTCGGCAGGAAGGTCACGTCCGTGTGCCAGATCGCGTTGTCGCGCACGTCGGTAACGGCGGTATCCAGAATCAGCACTTCTGGCTGTTCCGGCACGTTCGGGTAGATCGGGTGAATGTGCAGATCGCCGAAATAATGAGCGAAGCGCGCCTGTTGCGACGGCTCGATCGGCTGATTGCGGAAGAACAGCACCTGGTACTTGAGCAGCGCCTGCTCGATGTCGTCGCGGTGTTCCAGACTCAACGGCTGGCTGATGTCGATGCCGCTGATCTGTGCGCCGAGGGCCGAGCTTAACGGGGTGATATTCAGGCTGCTCATGGTGGTTCTCTAGAGTTCGGGATTTAGCTTTTGTGGGAGCGAGCCTGCTCGCGAAAGCGGAGTGTCAGGCAGCAAAGATGTCGACAGAAAGTCAGCATTCGCGAGCAGGCTCGCTCCCACAGGGTTCTTTACATAGCAATTATTCAGTGCGCCTGGCCGTGCCACGGCACCAGTTTGCGTTGCAGGGCGCGCAGGCCCATTTCCATGGCGAAGGCAATCAGGGCGATGACCAGAATCCCCAGCACCACCACATCGGTGACCAGAAATTGCGCGGCCGATTGCACCATGAAGCCCAAGCCGCTGGTGGCCGCGATCAGTTCGGCAGCCACCAGCGTTGACCAACCGACGCCCAGACCAATGCGCACACCGGTAAGAATGTCCGGCAGTGCGCTCGGCAAAATCACATGACGAATCAGCTGCGCGCGGGTGGCGCCGAGCGACTGCGCGGCACGCAATTTCGCCGGGTCGACGGTGCGTACGCCGGTCGCGGTGGCAATCGCAATCGGGGCGAAAATCGCCAGGTAGATCAGCAGCACTTTCGACAACTCACCGATGCCGCACCAGATCACGATCAGCGGCAGATAGGCGAGCGGTGGGATAGGGCGGTAGAACTCGATCAGCGGATCGAGCACGCCACGGGCGATGCGATTAGCGCCGATGGCGATGCCCACCGGCACGGCGGTGAGAATCGCAAAACCCAAGCCCAGGCCGATACGACTCAGGCTCGCGCCCAAGTGCTGCCACAGGGTCGAGTCCATATAACCCGCAGTCGCCAGCAACCAGCCTTTTTGCAGCACGGCGGAGGGCGGCGGCAGGAACAGCGGCTCAATCAATCCAGTGGCGGTCACCGCCCACCAGATCACCAGCAAGGCGAACAAAGTCAACAGGCTGATCCAGCGCGTGCTGAGGCGGCGGCGCACCGGGATCGCCACCGAAGAGCTCTTCACCGCAGGGGCAGAAACGTCGTAACTGCTCATGCGCGCTCCTGCCGTTGAACGGCGCTGCGTTGCGAGAACACTTTGCTGAGCACGTGTTCGCGGGTTTCGATAAAACGCGGGTCGGACTTGATCGCGCGGGCAGACTCACCGGCGGCGTAACGCTGGCCGAAATCCAGGTGCAGTCGCTCGACGATCTGCCCCGGATTCGGCGCGAGCAGAATCAAATCAGTGGCAAGGAAAACCGCTTCTTCAATGTCGTGGGTAATCAGGAAAACCGGTTTGGCGGTACGTTGCCAGACTTGCAACAACAGCTCCTGCATCTGTTCGCGGGTGAAGGCGTCGAGGGCGCCGAAGGGTTCGTCCATCAGCAACACGCGGGGGTCGGCAGCGAGGGCGCGGGCGAGGCCGACGCGTTGTTTCTGGCCGCCGGAAAGCTGCCAGACGCGGCGGTTCTCGAAACCTGAGAGATCGACCAGCGCGAGCATCTCGCGGGCGCGCTGTTCGCGTTTGTGCTTGGCGACACCGGCCAGTTCAAGACCGAAAGCCACGTTGGCCAACACATCCTGCCAAGGCAACAGGGCGTCGTCCTGGAACACCACGCCGCGTTCGGCGCTTGGGCCTTTGACCGGCACGCCGTCGAGGGTGATGCGCCCTGCACTCGGTTCGACGAAACCGGCAATCAGGTTCAACAGCGAAGTCTTGCCACTGCCGGACGGGCCGAGGGCCACCAGCAATTGCTGAGGCCCCAGGGTCAGAGAGATATCCGCCAGCACCGGTTCCGGGCTGCCCGGGTACTGTGCGCTGATGCGCTCCAGCTGTAGCAAGGCCATCGCTGTTAACTCCCGATCAGTTGGTGATGTATTTGGCGCTGACGTACGGCGCGTAGTCCGGCAGAACGGCTTCGACCTTGCCCTGTTCCTTGAGGAACGCGGCGGTGTCGGTGATGGCTTTGGTGGTCGGCGCGCCGAGGTCGCTGACCTGATCCGCCGCCAACGGGTAGACGTTGCCTTGCAGCAGCAATGGAATGTCGCTGGCCTTGGCGCCGGAGAGCTTCACCAGCTTGTCGACGTTGGATTGATTGGCGAGCCAGGCTTTCGGGTCTTTGCGGTAATCGGCGTAAGCGTCGAGGGTGACTTTGGCGAACGCGGTGACGATTTCCGGGTGCTTCTCGGCGAAGTCTTTACGCACGATCCACGCATCGAAAGTCGGCGCGCCGAACTTGGCCAGTTCACCGGAAGTGATCAGCACTTTGCCGTTTTCCTTGGCTACGCCCAGAGCTGGGTCCCACACGTAAGTGGCGTAGATATCACCGCGTTTCCATGCGGCAATGATCGCTGGCGGGGCGAGGTTGAGCACGGTGACTTTCGACGGATCGATGTTCCAGTGCTTCAGTGCGGCGAGCAGGCTGTAGTGACCGGTGGACACAAATGGCACGGCGATTTTCTTGCCGATCAGATCTTGCGGGGTCTTGATGCCGGAACCGTCGCGGGCAACCAGCGCTTCGGCGGCGCCGATCTGGGTGGCGATGAGGAACGTTTCCACCGGGACTTTGCGGGTGATCGCCGCCGTCAGCGGGCTCGAACCGAGGTAACCGATCTGCACGTCACCGGAGGCAATGGCCGCGATGATGTCGGCACCGTTGTCGAATTTGCGCCAGCTGATGTCGGCTTTGGTGGCTTTCTCATAAGCGCCGTCAGCCTGGGCGACTTTCGCCGGGTCAACGGTGGTCTGGTAAGCGACAGTGAGGTCGGCAGCCTGCGCCAGGAAGCTCGCGGCAGCCAGAGAGGCCACGGCCAGCAGGCGAAGCGGGAAATTCAGTTTCATTGAAGAGCTCCATATCAGGCGACCGAGCGTCGGCGAGATAGGAGACTAAATGATCTAAGAATCCAAAAATAAATAACTTTTTAGAATGAGCTTATGAGCGGAAAAATCTAAGGCTCGGCGGATATTGATCGTTCCCACGCTCTGCGTGGGAACGATCCAAGGCGACGCTTAGTTGCTGATTGCGAGAATGCTCGCCTGATACGACCCGACAAACACATCAAAATCGCCCACTTCGTTCTGCTCCAGCTCAGCCTGCGCCGCCAGAGAAGAACGCGCCACCTCCTCAAATTTCGCCTGTTCTTCGGGCTTCAAAGGCTCACTGCGGAAGAACTCCGCATGCGCCTGGCTCTGACGCAGGGAGAACTGCGCGAAGCTTTCCTTGTGTTCAGCCATTGCTGCCAGCACTTGCGCCGACGGTGTCAGCGACGGGTCTTTGACCTTGGTCAGCTGCGTATCCAGCGCCTTGCTGTGCGCATCGCCGCCATGGCTCTGATCCAGCAGCGCCGCCAGCGGCGCAATCTGTTCCAACAGCTCGGCCGCCCAAACCTTCAGCTCGACCGGCTGACCGTCGCGCTGCAATTGCAGGCCCGGACGGCGACCTTCCTTGACCACGCTGAGGAAGTTCGCGGTCGCGTTGCCGCAACTGGTGTTAGTCAGCAGCGGGCTGTCATTCAGCGTGCAGTACAGCAGGAACGCATCCAGGAAGCGCGACTCGGTGAGGTCGATGCCCATTGGCAGGAACGGGTTGATGTCCAGGCAACGTACTTCGACGTATTGAATGCCACGGGCCACCAGCGCCTGAATCGGCCGCTCGCCGGTGTACGTCACGCGTTTCGGGCGGATGTTGGAGTAGTACTCGTTTTCGATCTGCAGGATGTTGGTGTTCAACTGAACCCACTCGCCATCCTGATGCGTGCCGACCTCAACGTACGGCGGGTACGGGGTAGCCACGGCTTTGCGCAAGCTGTCGGTGTAGCTCGCCAGATCGTTGTAGCACGGCGTCAGGCCGGCCTGGGCGTTGCTCTGGTAACCGAGGTCGCTCATGCGCAGGCTGGTGGCGTAGGGCAGATACAGGGTGTCCGGGTCCAGTTGTTCCAGTTGATGCGAACGACCGCGCAGGAAACCGGCATCCAGCGCCGGCGAAGCACCAAACAGGTACATCAGCAGCCAGCTGTAGCGACGGAAATTGCGGATCAGCGCGATATAGGACGACGACTGGAAATCCCGGTCGGTGCCGACGAAACCCTCGGCTTCTTTCAGCAGCGGCCAAAGCTTTTCCGGCAGGGAGAAGTTGTAGTGAATCCCGGCGATGCACTGCATGGTCTTGCCGTAACGCAGTGCCAGGCCTTTGCGGTAGACGTACTTGAGCTGACCGATGTTGGACGTGCCGTAGTAGGCGATCGGGATGTCTTCCTCGGCCGGCAACGGGCACGGCATCGATGGGCTCCACAGGTACTCGCTGCCGAGTTTGCTGTAGGCAAAACGATGAATCTTGTCCAGGCTCGCCAGCGTGTCCGCCGGGTCGGGCAGGGCAGGCGTGATGAATTCCAGCAGCGACTCGGAATAGTCGGTGGTGATTTGTTCGTTGGTCAGCGCGGAACCCAAGGCTTCCGGGTGCGGCGTTTGCGCCAGTCGACCTTCGCTGGTCACGCGCAGGCATTCACGTTCGATACCGTGGAGGCACTGTTCGAGCAGAGAGAGGTTGGCGCGCTCACCGAGCAGAGCCAGGCGGCGGTTGAGAAGTTCGCTCAATTTGGATTCCTTCACGCGTCAGTCGCCCCAATATGGGGGTGGGCAGGACGGTCTACAAGGGTGAAGTTGAAACTGGCGTTTTCGCCTGGTTTTGTAGCGGCAGGCCATTTGCCGGTCAGTCAGGAACTGCACAATCCCTGTGGGAGCGAGCCTGCTCGCGAAGGCGGTGTGTCAGCCAACATCTTAAGTGCTGATACACCCACTTCGCGAGCAGGCTCGCTCCCACAGGATTCGTTGCGCCGAAATTAACTCAAATTGATGGCCACAAGCTACAGGACAGCGAACGTGCCTTGCGCTTTTGCGACCAGTTTGTCGCCCTGCATCACATCGGCTTCGACCACCAACGTGCGGCGGCCCGGGTGGATCACCCGCGCCGTACACAGCACCTCACCGTCGGAAACGGCGCGGATGTAGTTGATCTTGCACTCGATGGTCGCGCTCTGCTGATCGAAACCGTGGGTGCTGGAACAGGCCAGCCCCATGGCGATATCGACCAGACTGAACAGCGCTCCGCCATGCAATTTGCCGCCGCGGTTGCGCAATTCGGGTTCCAGCCCCAGGGCGACTTGCGCCACCCCGGTTTCCAGGCTGTGCAGGCGGCAGCCCAACAGCTTGAAAAACGCGCTCTCGACGAGCCCGGCCGGAATCTCCATCAGCGTTTCTTCAACTGCTTGGCGTTGGCGAACAGCGACGCCATCGCGTTGTTCACTGGCGCGGCGGTGGCGGTTTCCTTGCGTGGCGCGTTGTTCGAAGGCTGGCGTTGTGCCGAGCCCGGACGCGAGCCACGGGCGCCATCGATCTTCTCGCCCGGGGTGTCGCCCATGCGCATCGACAGGCCGACGCGTTTGCGCGGGATGTCGACTTCCATGACCTTCACTTTTACCACGTCACCGGCCTTCACCGCTTCGCGCGGATCTTTGATGAACTTCTCCGACAGCGCCGAGATGTGCACCAGACCATCCTGATGCACGCCGATGTCGACGAATGCGCCGAACGCGGTCACGTTGGTCACGACGCCCTCGAGGATCATTCCCAGTTGCAGGTCTTTGAGGTCTTCGACGCCTTCCTGGAACTCGGCCGTCTTGAATTCCGGACGCGGGTCGCGGCCCGGTTTTTCCAGCTCCTGGAGGATGTCGGTCACGGTCGGCAGACCGAAGGTCTCGTCGGTGAACTTCTTTGGGTCCAGGCGCTTTAGGAAACCGGCATCGCCGATCAGCGATCGAATGTCACGGTCGGTTTCAGCGGCAATGCGCTGCACCAGTGGATAGGCTTCCGGGTGAACCGCCGAGGAATCCAGCGGGTTGTCGCCGTTCATCACGCGCAAGAAACCGGCGGCCTGTTCGAAGGTTTTTTCGCCCAGACGCGCGACTTTCTTCAGCGCTGCGCGGGTTTTGAACGCGCCGTGCTCGTCGCGGTGCGCCACGATGTTCTGCGCCAGTGTTGCGTTGAGACCGGAGATCCGTGCCAGCAGGGCCACGGAGGCTGTGTTCACGTCGACGCCGACGGCGTTTACGCAGTCCTCGACCACAGCGTCCAGACCACGTGCCAGTTTCAGTTGGGACACGTCGTGCTGGTACTGGCCGACACCGATGGATTTCGGGTCGATCTTCACCAGCTCGGCCAGTGGATCCTGCAAGCGACGGGCAATCGACACCGCGCCACGGATCGACACGTCCAGATCCGGGAATTCCTTGGCTGCCAGTTCCGACGCCGAGTACACCGATGCGCCGGCCTCGGAGACCATGACCTTGGTCATCTTCATGGCTGGATATTTTTTGATCAGCTCGATCGCCAGTTTGTCGGTTTCGCGGCTGGCGGTGCCGTTGCCGATGGCGATCAGGTCAACCGAGTGCTTGGCGCACAGGGCCGCCAGAATGGCGATGGTCTGATCCCATTTGTTGTGCGGCACGTGCGGGTAAACCGTGGCGTGATCCAGCAGTTTGCCGGTCGAATCGACCACCGCCACCTTGCAACCGGTGCGCAGGCCCGGGTCGAGACCCAGCGTTGCGCGCGGGCCGGCCGGCGCGGCCAGCAGCAGGTCGTGCAGGTTGTGGGCGAACACGTTGATTGCCTCGGTTTCGGCGCCGTCGCGCAACTCGCCCAGCAGGTCGGTTTCCAGGTGGGTGTAGAGCTTGACCTTCCAGGTCCAGCGCACCACTTCACCCAGCCATTTGTCGGCCGGACGGTTCTGGTTCTGGATACCGAATTGCTGGCCGATCATGCCTTCGCACGGGTGCATGGTGCCCGGCAGTTCGTCGCCGACTTTCAGCGCGGAGCTGAGGATGCCTTCGTTGCGGCCACGGAAAATCGCCAGTGCGCGGTGCGATGGCATGCTTTTCAGTGGCTCGTCGTGTTCGAAGTAGTCGCGGAACTTCGAGCCTTCCTCTTCCTTGCCGGCAATCACGCGGGCACTGAGGGTCGCTTCCTGCTTGAGATAGTTACGCAGTTTTTCCAGCAGGCTGGCGTCTTCGGCGAAGCGTTCCATCAGGATGTATTTGGCGCCCTCCAGCGCAGCCTTCACATCGGCCACACCTTTTTCGGCGTCGACAAAGCGTGCGGCTTCGCTTTCCGGGGCCAGGTTCGGGTCGTTGAACAGGCCGTCGGCCAAGTCGCCGAGGCCGGCTTCCAGGGCGATCTGGCCCTTGGTGCGGCGCTTCTGCTTGTACGGCAGGTACAAGTCTTCGAGGCGGGTCTTGGTGTCGGCGAGCTTGATGTCGCGCTCAAGAGCAGGGGTGAGTTTGCCTTGCTCTTCGATGCTGGCGAGGATGCTGATGCGCCGTTCGTCGAGTTCTCGCAGGTAGCGCAGGCGCTCTTCCAGATGACGCAACTGGGTGTCATCGAGGCTGCCGGTGACTTCTTTCCGGTAGCGGGCGATGAAGGGAACGGTAGAGCCTTCATCGAGTAGCGCGACGGCCGCTTCGACCTGTTGTGGGCGTACGCCGAGTTCCTCGGCGATGCGGCTGTTGATGCTGTCCATAAAACCACCTGACATATTGTGAAAGCAGGCTCGCAGGCACGGAAATAAAGGCCCGGAGTCTGGTTGAGCGGCATGAAGATGGCCGCTGCCTGGGTCAAAAGGCAGCCCATTGACCCGTGAAATCGAACAATTACTGCGCTGGCCCGGAAAAAATACCGGCCACTTGCGGTAACGATTCAGACGTTGCCTGGCACAAAACGCCGCGCATTATAACCAGCGTTCTGTCATTCGGGGGCGTTGCAGTCTGTAGGCATAAACCCCGGTTTTGTGGCAGTGAAGGAAAAATCTGCTAACAATGCACACGGTGCGTATAACGGCAGCTACGCCATAATGCGCGCCGAGCTAAAAGGAGCATCCAATGAGCAGCACTGCACAAACTGCTGAAGGCGAAAAAATTCTCATCGTTGACGACGATCCGGGGCTGAGCAGCCTGCTGGAACGTTTTTTCGTCAGCAAGGGCTATCGTGCCCGTACCGTACCGAACACCGAGCAGATGGATCGTCTGCTGTCGCGTGAAGTCTTCAATCTGGTCGTCCTCGATCTGATGCTGCCCGGCGAAGATGGCTTGACCGCATGCCGTCGTCTGCGAGCAGCGAATAACCAGATTCCGATCATCATGCTCACCGCCAAAGGCGATGAGATGAGCCGCATCAAGGGCCTGGAACTGGGCGCCGACGATTATCTGGCCAAGCCGTTCAACCCGGACGAGCTGATGGCCCGGGTCAAGGCTGTTCTGCGTCGTCAGGCCGCCCCGGTACCGGGCGCGCCGGGCAGCGAAGACGAAAACGTCACCTTCGGTGATTACGTGTTGTCGCTGGCTACCCGCGAACTGAAACGCGGCGACGAAGTACACATGCTCACCACCGGTGAGTTTGCGGTGCTCAAGGCCTTGGTCATGAACGCGCGTCAGCCACTGACCCGCGACAAGCTGATGAACCTGGCCCGTGGTCGTGAGTGGGATGCGCTGGAGCGTTCCATCGACGTGCAGATTTCCCGTCTGCGCCGGATGATCGAGCCTGATCCGTCCAAACCGCGCTATATCCAGACTGTCTGGGGCGTGGGCTACGTGTTCGTACCGGATGGCGCCGCCACCAAGTGATCGGTGATTTGTAGGAGCGGGTCTGTCGGGACTTGGCCATAATGGCCATCCCCGCAGACTCGCAATCCGCAATATGCGAGCATTGCTCGCTCCTGCAAGTGTGTAGCGGTTATTGATGAAGACCCCCGTCTGGTTTCCCCAAAGTTTTTTCTCCCGCACCCTCTGGCTGGTGCTTATCGTCGTGCTGTTTTCCAAGGCGCTGACCCTGGTTTATCTGTTGATGAACGAGGACGTGCTGGTGGATCGCCAATACAGCCACGGCGTCGCTCTGACGCTGCGCGCCTATTGGGCTGCTGACGAAGAAAATCGCGCGAAGATCGCTGATGCCTCAACCCTGATCCGGGTGGTGGGTGCCGGTGTGCCGGAAGGCGAACAGCACTGGCCGTACAGCGAGATCTACCAGCGGCAAATGCAGGCAGAGCTGGGCGCGGATACGGAAGTGCGATTGCGCATGCACTCGCCGCCAGCCCTGTGGGTTCGTGCGCCGAGCCTGGGTGATGGCTGGTTGAAAGTTCCGCTGTACCCGCATCCACTGCGCGGCCAGAAAATCTGGAACGTGCTTGGCTGGTTCCTGGCGATTGGTTTGCTGTCGACGGCGTCGGCGTGGATTTTCGTCAGCCAGCTCAACCAACCCTTGAAACGACTGGTCTATGCAGCCCGGCAACTCGGCCAGGGCCGCAGTGTGCGTCTGCCGATCAGTGACACGCCTAGCGAAATGACCGAGGTATATCGCGCCTTCAACCAGATGGCCGAAGACGTCGAACAGGCCGGGCGTGAGCGCGAGCTGATGCTGGCCGGGGTTTCCCATGACTTGCGCACGCCGTTGACTCGATTGCGGCTGTCGCTGGAGTTGATGGGCGATCGCAACGACCTGACAGACGACATGGTGCGCGACATCGAAGACATGGATGCGATTCTCGACCAGTTCCTCGCGTTTATTCGCGATGGTCGCGACGAGTCGGTGGAAGAGGTGGACCTCAGCGATCTGGTGCGTGAGGTGGCGGCACCGTACAACCAGAGCGAAGAAAAGGTTCGCCTGCGTCTGGAGCCGATCCAGCCGTTTCCGTTGCGTCGGGTTTCGATGAAGCGCTTGCTGAACAACTTGATCGGCAACGCCTTGAATCATGCAGGCAGCGGCGTCGAAGTCGCGGCTTATGTGTCTGGTGACACCAGCGCGCCGTATGTGGTGCTGAGTGTGATGGACCGTGGGGCGGGGATTGATCCGTCGGAGCTTGAGGCGATTTTCAACCCGTTTACCCGAGGCGATCGTGCGCGGGGCGGCAAGGGCACGGGGTTGGGTCTGGCGATTGTGAAGCGCATTGCTTCGATGCATGGCGGCAATGTCGAGTTGCGCAACCGGTCCGGGGGCGGATTGGAAGCGCGAGTGCGTTTGCCATTGGGGTTGATGTTGCCGCGGGATGCCGTTTAAACGCTGAAAAAGATCGCAGCTTCCGGCAGCTCCACATGGGAATGCATACCCTGTAGGAGCTGCCGGAGGCTGCGATCTTTTGCTTTTAACCTTTGCCTTTGGTCCGAGTCATGTTCGGCCCGCCATTCTTCTCAAGATGCTCAATGATGATCCCTGCCACATTCTTCCCGGTGGTGGTCTCGATCCCCTCCAGCCCCGGCGATGAGTTCACTTCCATCACCAGCGGCCCGTGATTGGAGCGCAGGATATCCACACCCGCTACCGCCAGGCCCATGACCTTGGCCGCACGTAAAGCGGTCATGCGCTCTTCCGGTGTGATCTTGATCAGACTGGCGCTGCCGCCGCGGTGCAGGTTGGAGCGGAATTCACCCGGTTTGGCCTGACGCTTCATCGCCGCGATCACCTTGTCGCCAACCACGAAGCAGCGGATATCCGCACCACCCGCCTCCTTGATGTATTCCTGAACCATGATGTTCTGCTTCAGGCCCATGAACGCTTCGATCACCGACTCGGCGGCGGTCGCGGTTTCACACAGCACCACACCAATACCCTGAGTGCCTTCCAGCACTTTGATCACCAATGGCGCGCCATTGACCATGTCGATCAGGTCGGGAATGTCATCCGGTGAGTGGGCAAAACCTGTCACCGGCAAACCGATGCCACGACGTGAGAGCAATTGCAGAGAACGCAATTTGTCCCGCGAACGGGCGATGGCCACCGATTCATTCAGCGGAAACACCCCCATCATTTCGAACTGACGCAGCACTGCGCAGCCATAGAACGTCACCGACGCACCGATCCGCGGGATCACCGCATCGAAGCCTTCCAGCGGTTTGCCGCGATAGTGGATCTGCGGCTTGTGGCTGGCGATGTTCATGTAGGCGCGCAAGGTGTCGATCACGACCATTTCATGCCCGCGCTCGGTGCCGGCTTCGACCAGACGACGGGTGGAATACAGACGCGGGTTCCGCGACAGCACAGCGATCTTCATGCAACACCTGTTGAGGAGGTAGATACCGGGAACACCGGCTTGTCTTGTACATATTTGATGCCCGGATTGACCACCAGGTGGCCGTCGATCAAGGCTTTGGAACCGAGCAACAGGCGATAGCGCATGGACTTGCGGCAGGCGAGGGTGAACTCGATCGGCCAGACCCGATCACCCAGAGCCAGCGTCGTGCTGATCACATAGCGTTCCTGGGCATGGCCATTGGAGCTTTTAATGGTTTTGCGCGTCACCAGTGGCGCTTCACAGCGCCGGTGACGCAACTGCACCACCGTGCCCAGGTGCGCGGTGAAACGCACCCACTTCTCGCCGTCGCGTTCGAACGGCTCGATGTCGGTGGCATGCAGGCTGGAGGTACTGGCACCGGTGTCGATTTTTGCTCGCAGGCCCGCGACTCCCAAATCCGGGAGCGCCACCCACTCGCGCAGACCGACAACGGTCAAATGGTCAAATGTCTTCAAAAAAATGCTCAACCGTGACAACCGATCAGCCCGCAGGGGCCGGATTCGCGGTATTCACGCAGAATAAGGGTTAAAAGGCGACAGATTTCTACAGCCCGGAATACCAGCCCCTGAAGCAGGCGCCGGAATGCATGCATTGTAATCCGGGATGCTGCAATTCATGGCACGACAGAAACGGTAGTACAGTTCACCAATATTTCAGAATGAGGACATTCCATGGCACAAAAAAGCGAAGAGGACGACAAGGTCCGTCTCGATAAGTGGCTATGGGCAGCGCGTTTTTATAAAACACGTGCCTTGGCCAAAGCAGCGATCGAGAGTGGCAAGGTGCATTGTCGAGGCGAGCGCTGCAAGCCTGGCAAAGAGCCACGCATCGGCGATGAATTCGAGATCCGCACCGGCTTCGAAGTGCGCACGGTGAGGGTCGAAGCCTTGTCGATCGTGCGTCGTGGCGCGCCTGAGGCACAGACACTATATGCAGAAACCGAGGTGAGTGTTGAAAAGCGCGAAGCGGCTGCGGCGATGCGCAAGGCGGGTGCGTTGGGCGTGAGCACCGACGGCAAGCCGAGCAAGAAACAGCGGCGGGATCTGTTTAAGTTTCGGGGTAACAGCAGCAGCGAGTAGGGCGTTACTGCCTCTTCGCGAGCAGGTTCGCTCCCACAGAAGATTGCATTCCAATGTGGGAGCGAGCTTGCTCGCGAATCGAGTGCGCAGCACCCGCCATGAACAATTCGATATCAGGCGCTACGCATCACACTCATCCGCGAAACAACCGGCAGTTTGCCGAGCAGATTGAAAATCGGCGCCGTCACCTTCAGCCAGAAATTCGCCGCGTGATACGCAAACGGCGTGTAATAACCCCAGCCCAACGCCCACACCGCCAGCAACACACCGCCGATGTAATCGTCCTGACCCCAATGTGCACCGGCCACCAGTCGCGGCAGCATGAACAGCAAGGTCAGACCCCAGATCGTCAGGAACTGGCCAGCCGTGCGGCTGAACACGCCCATGAACAGTGCCCAGATCAGCAACACCGAAGCGTGATCACCTGGGAAGCTCTGGCTCGAGCGATCCTTCAGCTCCCAGGTCTTCTCCAGATGTGGAAAGTAGTCGCTCAGGTGAACGGCGCCTTCAAGCACCATCGACGGGCTGCTGTGCTGCCAGTCCATGTGGTCGGCGAATTTGGAAAACAGTGCGCGGATCACCACCATCAACAGCAGGATCGAGAAAAAACCGAAAAATGCCCGACGTACATCAATCGCCTTGAACACCCAGTCGCCCTTGATCAGCAGCATCAGCAGAATCAGCCCGACCACAATGTCGAACGGGCGCAGACTTGCAATTGCCCAGATGTGGAGCCATATCGTGTTGCTGGCCAGCGGTGCATTGAGCGAGCGGAACAGCCACTCGTCGAAAATCACACACAGCGAGTTGCCCGTAGGCCATAACCAGAAAGCCAGTAGCGCTAATGGCACTACGTTGCACAGAACCAGCCGGCCGAGGTTCCACCTTGATTGGAACAAACCCGGATTGTTCATAAAATGCCTCCCATGGCTAAGCAGTCGGCACCAAAAAGGGTGCCAAGAAACGCAAATTTTCACGTTTTGTAACCATTTTGTCATCAATTTCAGATACCCAGACCTATGACCGACCTGACGGATACCGATTTCACCCAACGCTTCATCTTCGATGACAGCGACACCCGCGGCGAACTGGTTGCGCTTGAGCGCAGCTACGCCGAAGTTCTTGCCAAACACCCGTACCCGGAACCGGTTGCGCAACTGCTGGGCGAATTGATGGCGGCCGCTTCTTTGCTGGTAGGCACCCTGAAGTTCGACGGCTTGCTGATTTTGCAGGCGCGTTCCGAAGGCCCGATCCCGATGTTGATGATCGAGTGCTCCAGCGAGCGTGAGATCCGTGGCCTGGCGCGTTACCACGCCGATCAGATCGCGGCAGATGCGACCCTCAGCGACTTGATGCCCAACGGCGTCCTGGCCCTGACCGTCGACCCGACTGTCGGCCAGCGCTATCAGGGCATCGTCGACCTCGACGGCGAAACCCTGTCCGACTGTTTCACCAACTATTTCGTCATGTCGCAACAGGTTGCCACCCGCTTCAAGCTGTTTGCCGACGGTCGTCGTGCCCGTGGTCTGCTGCTGCAACAACTGCCAGCCGATCGTCTGAAGGACGAAGAAGATCGCGCCGCCAGCTGGCAGCACATCACCGCGCTGGCCAGCACCCTGAGCGCCGATGAATTGTTGAGCCTGGACAACGAAACCGTGCTGCACCGTCTCTACCATGAAGAGCAAGTGCGCCTGTTTGATGTGCAGAACTTGCGCTTCCACTGCAGCTGCTCGCGGGAACGCTCGGGCACTGCGCTGGTCAGTCTGGGTCTGGAAGATGCGCAGGCGCTGGTGGCTGAGCAGGGTGGCAAAGTCGAGATCGATTGCCAGTTCTGCAACGAACGTTACGAGTTTGATGCCGCCGATATCGCTCAATTGTTCGCTGGCGCAGGCGTCGACACCCCGTCAGATACCCGGCACTAAAACGGTTCAGCGCAGGTAAATTCACTGCTCAACGACGTAATTACGCCGTTACGACGGGAGGACCCTACTCTTTTTGGGCTTTTCTGGCATAATCCGGCCCACTTTTTTCGCGGTAGTAGTGCACGACTTTATACTACAAAACGTTTGGAGCACACTCGGCCACTGGCCGACGGGGAACCTCATGACGCACTCCAAAAACGCCGTGAACACCCATCTTAGAGTTGATGATCTGGTAAAAGAAGCCCTGAATCGCGGTGAGGGCGAGCTTGCCGATACCGGCGCTCTGGTAGTCCGCACCGGTCATCGTACCGGCCGTTCGCCAGTCGACCGTTTCATCGTTGAAGAGCCTTCCACCCAGGCCGCTATCGCCTGGGGCCCGATCAACCGCAAGTTCCCGGCCGACAAGTTCGATGCGCTGTGGGCTCGTGTCGAGGCGTTCAACAACGCGCAAGAGCACTTTGT
The DNA here is from genome assembly GCF_044743385.1 of Pseudomonas sp. NPDC087639. Classification (NCBI taxonomy): domain Bacteria; kingdom Pseudomonadati; phylum Pseudomonadota; class Gammaproteobacteria; order Pseudomonadales; family Pseudomonadaceae; genus Pseudomonas; species Pseudomonas sp. NPDC087639. Next base: position 161,846 of record NZ_JBIUWI010000003.1, read on the forward strand.
TTCCCACGTTCATGTAGGTGCGGCCGAAGATCACTACCTGGCCGTGAAAATGACCACTCAGACTGCCTGGCAGAACCTGTTCGGTCGTTGCCTGTTCATCAACCCGGCCCAGTACAACCCGGCTGGCCGTGAAGAATGGCAAGTGCTCAACGTGGCCAACTTCGAATGCGTGCCTGAGCGTGACGGCACCAACTCCGACGGTTGCGTGATCCTCAACTTCGCCCAGAAGAAAGTGCTGATCGCCGGCATGCGTTACGCCGGTGAAATGAAGAAAGCCATGTTCTCCGTGCAGAACTTCCTG
>NZ_JBIUWI010000004.1:0-87100 GCF_044743385.1 Pseudomonas sp. NPDC087639
TCACATCCTGGGGCTGAAGCCGGTCCCAAGGGTATGGCTGTTCGCCATTTAAAGTGGTACGCGAGCTGGGTTTAGAACGTCGTGAGACAGTTCGGTCCCTATCTGCCGTGGACGTTTGAGATTTGAGAGGGGCTGCTCCTAGTACGAGAGGACCGGAGTGGACGAACCTCTGGTGTTCCGGTTGTCACGCCAGTGGCATTGCCGGGTAGCTATGTTCGGGAAAGATAACCGCTGAAAGCATCTAAGCGGGAAACTTGCCTCAAGATGAGATCTCACTGGAACCTTGAGTTCCCTGAAGGGCCGTCGAAGACTACGACGTTGATAGGTTGGGTGTGTAAGCGCTGTGAGGCGTTGAGCTAACCAATACTAATTGCCCGTGAGGCTTGACCATATAACACCCAAGCAATTTGCGTCGAAAGGCCAGATTGCGGTGTGTGAAGACGAAACGAACCGAAAGTTCGATGTTCACAAAACACCGACAGCTGTCACATACCCAATTTGCTGAAGCGAGGCCATCAGGTCACGACTCAGTACCCGAATTTCTTGACGACCATAGAGCGTTGGAACCACCTGATCCCATCCCGAACTCAGCAGTGAAACGATGCATCGCCGATGGTAGTGTGGGGTTTCCCCATGTGAGAGTAGGTCATCGTCAAGATTAAATTCCGAAACCCCAATTGCGAAAGCAATTGGGGTTTTGTTTTGCCCGCAGGAAAGTTCGGAGAGCATTCAAAAGCGCAATGGCGCAGGAAGCGTCCGATACTTATTTCGCAAATTTCCTACATTTTGTTTGCCTCGCCAGTAAAAAACAGGGTTATTATCCGACGGCGTTTCGGGTCATAAGCCCGGCGCCAGAAGATTGCCGTGTGTCCACAGACCCGGTAATCGCAGCCGATCGGGACCACCCTGGCGCTGTTATCCCCGCACAGGTTGTTCCTCGTCGTTGACCCTCAAATGGAAGGCGAGGTTTCAATTGGTCACGCGGTTTGCAATCGACGATGTAATGGCCAAGGCGAACGATCTCGCCAGTGCGCCAGTCAATTCTCCAGCTGTTTGTGCTGACCGCGTTGCGGTTTTTTTCGCCTGCTCATCTCCCCCGGATTTCATGTGTGTGCCCGCGTCGGACTTAGCTCTGCACGCGCGCGCCGCGCCATCTCCCTGAATTCGAATCACCGAACCGGCACTTGAGGCCGGGGCCTGACTGACGGGGACGTACTGTCGCCGTCTGATCACAAAAATAAAGTAGTCATGGACGGTAGCCTCCGATGCTCGACAACACTTCCTTGCGCGGGACGACGCCTGCGCAGCCCGACCTTTCATCCAGAAAATCGCCAGCCGCTTCGGCATTGACCGATTCCGACTACCAGCGACTGATCCACGACTGGAACAGCGCGACGCAGTCGTTCGATGAAAAAATGTGCGTGCACGGCCTGTTTGAAGCGCAGGTGCTGCGCCATCCCGATGCCATTGCGGCATGTTGGCAGACAGAGGCGATAAGTTACCGTGATCTCAATACCCGCGCCAATCGCCTGGCCCATCACCTGCGCAGTTTCGGGGTCGGGCCGGACGTGCGCGTCGGGTTGTGCCTTGAGCGTTCGCTCGACACCCTGATCGGCGTGCTTGCGGTGCTCAAGGCCGGCGGCGCTTATGTGCCGCTGGATCCGGCGTATCCGCAGGCGCGGCTGGCACACATGCTGGCTGACAGCGCACCGCCGGTGGTGCTCACCCACGGCGCGGCGAAGCTTACATTGTCGGCGGCGCTCGAGCATTCTGTCACTGCGCCGACCATCCTTGATCTTGCCGATTCCAGCCATTGGGCCTCGCTCTCGCCTGATAATCCCGATCCGCACGCTGTCGGCCTGACACCACGGCATCTGGCCTACGTGATCTACACCTCTGGTTCGACCGGCACCCCGAAAGGCGTGATGGTCGAGCACCGAGGGCTCATCGCTGTGAGCGCCGCCTGGGCGCAACTCTATGCCTTGGACGAGCCAATCAATCACCTGCAAATGGCGGGTTTTTCATTCGACGTGTTCAGTGCCGATCTGATTCGGGCGCTGGGGTTTGGCGGCACGCTGGTGTTGTGCCCACGGGAAACCCTGATTGACCCGCCGGCGCTGTATCGCCTGATGAACGAAGCGCATATCGGTTTTGCCGACTTCGTGCCAGCGCTGCTCAACCCTTTGCTGGCCTGGGTCGAAGAAAATGGTCACGACCTGTCGTTCCTGCGCACCGTGGTCTGCGGTTCGGATATCTGGACCGCCCACAGCGCACGGCAATTGCGCAGGCTTTGTGGTGACCGCGTGCAAATCGTCCAGGCCTACGGTGTCACCGAGGCGAGCATCGATAGCACCTGTTTTGAACTCAGCGACGCGAGCCAGGTTGATGGCGTGCTGCCCATCGGTCGGGCGCTGCCCAACACCCGGATTTACCTGCTCGACACTCAAGGTGCGCCTGTCGCCGTGGGTGTCGCGGGTGAGTTGCACATAGGGGGCATCGGTGTGGCGCGAGGCTATCTGAACCTGCCGACACTCACCGCCGAGCGTTTCGTTGATAGCCCGTTCGTGGCGGGCGAGCGTCTGTACCGCACGGGTGATCTGGCGCGATATCGGGCCGATGGGCAACTGGAGTTCCTTGGGCGCAACGACTCCCAGGCGAAGTTGCGCGGCCTGCGCCTGGAACTGGGGGAAATTGAGACGCGCCTGGCGGACATACCGGGCGTGCGTGAAAGCGTGGTGCTGCTGCGTCAGGACGGCGCGCATGAGCCGCGACTGGTCGCTTATTTCTGCGCCGACCCAGCCACCGCGCTGACCTCCCGCTCACTGCGTGAGCAACTGCAATTGAGCCTGCCGGATTTCATGGTGCCGACAGCGTTCGTGCGTCTCGATGCGTTGCCTTTGACCGCCAACGGCAAGGTGGATCGCCCCAATTTACCGGCCCCGAACGTCGAAGCATTTGATCAACAGGATTACCAGGCGCCGCAAGGTTCGCTGGAAACTGCGCTCGCTGCGATCTGGGCCGAAGTGCTCGGCGTCGAGCGGATAGGTCGTCAGGATCAGTTCTTCGCGTTGGGTGGCCACTCGTTGTTGGTGATGCGGGTGCTGGCCCGAGTTCGCCACAATCTTGGGCTGGAAGTGACAGCTTCAGCGCTGTTCGCTGCACCCGTGCTCGTAGAGTTTGCCAAACGGCTGCAAGCCAGTCAGGCTGCGGCTCGTCCAGCCATTGCGGCTGTTGCACGGTCGGACGCGCAAACGTTGTCGTCTGCTCAGCAGCGCTTGTGGTTTCTGGCACAAATGGAGGGCGGTAACGCGGCTTATCACATGCCGTTGAACCTGCGCTTGCGTGGCTCACTGGACGTGGCGGCACTTGAACGCAGTTTCAATCAACTGGTGGCGCGCCATGAGGCGCTGCGTACCACTTTCCTCTCCGTTGAAGGCGAAGGGCGGCAACGGATTTCGCCACCAGCACACAGCATCCGGCTGACGGTGATTGACCTTCAGGGGCCTGACGCGCAAGAGCGTCTCAACCGATTGATCGATGAAGAGGGCGCCAAGCCGTTCGACCTGAGCCGTGGCCCGTTGATGCGGGTCAGCGTGGTGCGGATGGCGGCGGACGATCACGTGCTGTTGCTGACCCAGCACCACATCATTTCGGATGGCTGGTCGATGGGCGTGCTTACCCGCGAAATGGGCGAGTTGTACGAAGCGGCGTTGCAGGATCGCGAGGATCCGCTGCCGGCATTGCCTGTGCAGTACGTGGATTATGCCGTGTGGCAAAAGCAGTGGCTGTGCGGTGACGAACTGGCTCGCCAAAACCGCTATTGGCGCGAAACGCTAACGGGTGCACCAGTGCTGCTGGAGTTGCCAGCCGATCACAAGCGTCCGCCCATGCAGGACTACCTCGGCGGTTATGTGCCGCTGGTATTCGACGAGGCCTTGACCGTTCGCTTGAAGACCTTGGGCATGCAGCAAGGCACCACGTTGTTCATGACTTTACTGGCCGGTTTTTCGTTGCTGTTGTCGCGCCTGGCGGGGCAGAGCGATGTGGTGATCGGCGTGCCATCGGCCAACCGGCCTCAGCAGGAGTTGCACGGGCTGATCGGCTTCTTCGTCAACACCCTGGCGCTACGCATGACTTGCTCAGGCACACCGTCAGTGGCGCAATGGCTGCAACAGGCGCGGCGGGTGGCGCTGGAGGCCCAGGAACATCAGGATCTGCCGTTCGAGCAAGTGGTGGAGTTGCTCAACCCGCCGCGTAGCCTGGCGCACAGTCCGGTGTTTCAGGTGCTGTTTGCCTGGGAGCAGGATCAGGATTCGGACCTGCTGTTGAGCGGGTTGGAGGTCACTCCGGTCGAGAGTGGTCATCACGTGGCCAAGTTCGATCTGCAACTGGCACTCAGTGAGCGCGACGGCCAGATTGTCGGTGGCCTGGAATACGCCTCGGGCTTGTTCAATCGAGACACCGTCGAGCAGTTTGGCGATTACCTGCGCCGGGTGCTGGAGCAGATGGTCGAGGACAGCCATCAGCCGCTGGCGATGATCAACCTGTTGAGCGCCGAACAGCAGCGCAAAATCGTTCATGACTGGAACCGCACCACCCGCGATACCTCGTCGATACCCGGTTGCGTGGCACGCTTCGAAACCTTGGCCCGGCAGATGCCCGACGCTGTGGCGTTGCTCTCCGAAAGCGAGCAACTGAGCTACGGCGAATTGAACCGCGCCGCCAACCAACTCGCCCATTACCTGATCGAGAAAGACATTGGCCCCGAGCATCGAGTTGGCCTGTGCCTGGAACGCTCGCCGCAGATGGTTATCGGCCTGTTGGCGATCCTCAAGGCGGGCGCGGCGTACGTGCCGTTCGATCCGGCCTATCCGAGTGAACGTCTGGCGTTCATGTTCAGCGATGCCGCGCCGACCCTGTTGCTGACGCAGGCCGGCCTGCTTGCCGGATTGCCCGTCAGCGATGAGATGGAAATCTGCTGCCTGGACACTGAAGCGCAGCAATGGGCGCAGCATCCGGGCCACGAGCCACAGGTAGCGGTGAGCCCGGAAAACCTCGGCTACGTGCTTTACACCTCCGGCTCAACCGGACGCCCAAAAGGCGTGGCGCACAGCCGGCGTGCGCTGGATAACCTGATCGCCTGGCAACTCGACCAGGCCACCACGCCGCAGCGTGTGCTGCAATTCGCGTCGCTGAACTTCGATGTGTCGTTCCAGGAAATCTGCAGCACGCTCTGCCAGGGTGGCAGCCTGTTGCTGATGACCGAAGACAGCCGCAAGGACCTTGCCGCGTTGCGTCCGACGCTGGTGGCTGAAGGTGTGCAGCGGGCGTTTCTGCCGTTCGCCGTATTGCAGCAACTCGCCGGCCTGACCGAGGCCGATGCACCGATGCCGGCCGGCGGCTGCGAGATCATCACGGCCGGTGAAGCCCTGCAAATCAATGATGAGTTGCGCGGTTTTGTCCGAGGTCTTGGTGGCGCGCAATTGCACAACCAATACGGGCCGACCGAAACCCATGTGGTCAGTCAATTCAGCCTTTCGTGCAGCGAGGCCGAGGCCTGGCCGGATGCGCCGCCTATCGGTCGCCCCATCGCCAATGCGCGGCTGTACGTGCTGGATGAGCATCTGAATCCGGTGCCGGTCGGCGTGGCAGGCGAGTTGTACATCGCCGGTGCATGCCTGGCCCGAGGTTATCTGAACCGCGCGGATCTGACCGCCGAACGCTTCCTGCCTGATCCGTTCAGTGACGAGCCCGGCGCGCGGATGTATCGCAGCGGCGACCAAGCCAAGTTCCAGCCCGATGGCAACGTGCAATACCTGGGACGCATCGACCAACAGGTCAAGCTGCGCGGGTTCCGCATCGAACTCGGCGAGATCGACAGCCTGTTGCAGCAGCAACCCGGCGTGCAGGAAGCCGCGGTGCTGTTGCGTGAAGACGTGGCCGGCGACAAGCGTCTGGTGGCTTATGTGGTCGGCTCCGCGAACAGCGAGTTGCTGCGTGCCGAACTGCAACGGCACTTGCCCGAACACATGATCCCGAGCGCGTGGGTCAGGCTGTCGCAACTGCCGCTGACCCGCAACGGCAAGCTCGACCGGCAAGCGTTGCCAGCGCCGCAGCGCAGCACCGGGGCCGCATACGTGGCGCCGCGTAACGACATCGAACGGCAAATGGCCGATATCTGGGCCGAGGTGCTCAAGTGCGAACGCGTCGGTATCCACGATAACTTCTTCGACCTGGGCGGGCATTCGTTGCTGGCGACGCGGATGATCTACGCGATCAATCAGCGCATGGGCGCGCAGTTGTCGCTCAGCAGCCTGTTCCAGAAGCCGGTGCTGATGGACCTGGCGGCGCACGTGCACGGCGCACTTGATGCCGACACTTACATCGAGCCTGCCTTCAGCCAGATCGAACCGGATCGCGGCGCCCGACATGAGCCATTCCCTCTGACCGATATCCAGCAAGCCTACTGGTTCGGTCGTGAGGCCACGGTCAGCCTTGGTGGCGTCAGTGCCCACGGCTATGAAGAATTGCGCATTCCCGACTTCGATGCGGAACGTTTCGAGCAGGCGTTGAATCGCATGATCCAGCGTCACGACATGCTGCGCGTGGTGTTCCTCAGTGACGGCACGCAGCAGGTATTGGCACAGGTGCCGACGTATTGCATGCCGCGCAGCGACCTGCGCGGTCTGCCGGCCGAGGTGGCGCTGCGCACGCTGGAAGCGACTCGTGAACGCCAGTCCCATCAGGTGCTGGATGCCAGTCGCTGGCCGCTGTTCGAGTTCAGTGTGTCGCTGCTTGATGACGGCATTACCCATTTGCACATCAGCCTGGATGCGCTGATCGTCGATGCTGCGAGCACGCAGATTCTTGCGCGCGAATTGATGGCGTTCTACGTCGATCCGACCCTTGATCTGGCGGAGCCGGGCCTGACGTTCCGCGACTATGTGCTGGCCGAGCAACAACTGCGCAGCGCCAGCCGTTACGAGCAAGCGCTGAGTTACTGGCGTGAACGGGTGACCACCCTGGCACCGGCACCGGATCTGCCGCTGGTGCGTCAGCCCGAGAGCATTGCCAATCCACACTTCACGCGGCGCGACCGCGACATGTCAGCGGCGCAGTGGAGCCGGCTCAAAGAGGTGGCCAAACAGTTTGCGGTGACGCCTTCGGTGATGCTCCTGACAGCGTTCAGCGAAGTGCTCGCATTGTGGAGTCGCACGCCACGCTTCACCTTGAGCCTGCCGCTGTTCAATCGCATGCCGTTGCACCCGGACGTCGACGAAATCATTGGTGACTTCACCTCGCTGGTGTTGCTGGAAGTGGCGATCGACGGGGCGCTGAGTTTTACCGAAAAGGCCCGTGCCGTGCAGGCGCGGTTGTGGCAAGACATCGATCATTCGGCGGTCAGCGGTGTACGGGTGCTGCGTGAGTTGTCGCAGGCCCGGGGCGTGCAGCAGACGGCGATGCCGATTGTGTTCAACAGCACATTGTCGGAAGCAGCGCCGGAACTGGCCGAGTTCAATCTGGCGGACGCCTTGAACGCCCGGCACATGCACAGCATCACCCAGACCCCGCAAGTGTGGCTCGACCATACGTTGCTGGAACTGGAAGGACGCCTGTTGTTCAACTGGGACAGCATCGACGAACTGTTTCCCGAAGGCCTGATCGAGCAGATGTTCGTCGCCTATAACGCGCTGCTCGATCGTCTGTGCGAACCCCAAGCGTGGGACGCGGACACACCGCAGCTGCTGCCGCAAGCGCGGCTGCCGGCGCCTGTCGACAGCCACGACACGCTGCCCCTGATGCACGAACTGTTCGAACGTCAGGCGCTCGCCACGCCCGATGCGCTGGCGGTGATCGGCGCGCGGCAGCTGACTTACCGCCAACTGCGTGCAGAGGCTCGGCAACTCGGCGCCGCGCTGCAAGCGCAGGGCGTGGTGCCGAATCAGTTGGTCGCGGTGGTGATGGAACGGGGCTGGGAGCAAGTGGTGGCGACCCTGGCGATTCTCTATGCCGGTGGCGCTTACCTGCCCATTGAACCCACTCAGCCGGCGGAGCGCCTGCGGCATATTCTGCAGCGGGCCGAGGCGAGTCTGGCACTGACCCAACCGGCACTGATCGACAAGATCGAATGGCCGGCGCAAGTGACGGCGATTGGCGTGACCGACGCTGTCACTGCTGAGGTCGTTGCTTTGCGACCGGTAGAGCTGGTCAGCAGCGATCTGGCCTACGTGATCTACACCTCCGGTTCCACCGGCCAGCCAAAAGGCGTGGCGATTGATCATCGCGGTGCGGTCAACACGTTGCTCGACATCAACCGGCGCTTTGCCGTCGGCCCGACGGATCGGGTGTTGGCCATCTCGTCGCTGAGTTTCGATCTCTCGGTCTATGACTTCTTCGGCACCCTGGCGGTGGGCGCGGCGGTGGTTGTGCTCGAACCACAACTGGCGCTCGACCCGGCGCACTGGTTGACGTTGATCGAGCGTCACCGGATCAGTTTGTGGAACTCGGTGCCGGCGCTGCTCGGCATGCTGCTTGAGTATGTGGAGGGCGAGGGTGGTGCATTGCCCGCCCACCTGCGCCTGGCGATGTTGTCCGGCGACTGGATCCCGTTGACCTTGCCCGAACGGGCCTGGGCCTTACAGCCGGACTTGCAGTTGATGAGTCTGGGCGGCGCGACTGAAGCGTCGATCTGGTCGATCGGTTACGCCGTGCAAAACGTTGATCCTGAGTGGCGCAGCATCCCTTATGGCAAGGCCCTCGATCACCAGCGTTTTTACGTGCTGGACGAAGCGCTGCAAGTGCGTCCGACCTGGGTCGCGGGGCAGTTGTACATCGGTGGCATCGGCCTGGCCAAGGGTTACTGGCGTGATGAAAAACTCAGTGCCGGCAGCTTCTTCGCCCATCCACTGACCGGCGAACGCCTGTATCGCACCGGAGATCTGGGGCGTTTGTTGCAGGACGGCAACATCGAGTTTCTCGGCCGCGAAGACAATCAGGTCAAAGTTCAGGGTTATCGCATCGAACTGGGCGAGATCGAAGCTGCTCTCAACCGCCATCCGGGCGTGCAGAGCGCCGTGGTGCGCATCCTGGGCAGCACGTTGGGAGAGAAGCGCCTCGCCGGTTACGTGCTAAAGGCTGATCCGGAACTGCAAGCCCGGGACTTCAGCGAATACCTGGCGGATAAGCTGCCGGCCTACATGATTCCGTCGTCGTTCACTTTCGTGGAGGCCTGGCCGTTGTCGTCCAACGGCAAGGTCGACAAGAACCGTCTGCCGGAGCCGGCTCAAATCGAGGAACAAGGGCCGGCACTGCAAGTCGATGGCCCGCAGGAGCAGCGCCTGGTGGAGATCGTGCAGGGCGTGCTCAAGCGCGATGCGATTGCCGCCAACGCCAACCTGCTGAACCTTGGCGCGACCTCCATCGATATCGTCAGGATCAGCAATGCGTTGTCCAGCGCCTTGCAGTTCCGCCCGCACGTGGCGCAACTGCTGGCCCAGCCGACACTTCAGCATCTGCTCGGCATGTACCGCCAGAGCCGGGTTCGCCAAGAGGTCATCGGCAGCGTTCAGCAACCAGCGGACACCCCTGCGCAAGTCATCGAAGATCCGCAGTTGCGGGCGCAGTTCAAGGCTGAGCAGCGCGGGCGGCGTGAGTTCGCTCAAGCCTTGCCGACGCTGGAACTGGCCTTGCCACAAGACCCGACGTTCGCCCGGCGCTTCAGCGAGTATCGCTCGGTGCGTCAGTACAGCCCGCAGCCGATTGCCGGCGAGGTTTTCGCGCAATGGTTGGCGGCGTTGGCGCAAGGGCAATTGGACGGGGAGGCGAAATACCAGTTCCCGTCGGCGGGCGGGCTGTATCCGATGCAGACATACCTGTACGTCAAGCCGGATCGCGTGCTGGGCGTGCCCGGTGGCGCGTATTACTACGATCCCCGCCAGCATCGCTTGCTGGCCCTGCAGAGCGGTGTGCTCGACCCGGACACCTATGACTATTTCGTCAATCGTCCGGTGTACGAAAACGCTGCATTCTCGCTGTTTTTCATCGCCGACATGGCGGCGATTCGTCCGTTGTATGGCGAGCGCAGCCGTGACTTCTGCCACATCGAAAGTGGCGCCATGGCGCAGTTGCTGAGCATGACCGCCGTCGAACAAGGCCTGGGCCTGTGCGGGATTGGTTCGGTCGAGGAGCAGTCGCTGGCGGCGCTGTTCGACCTCGGGCCGAGCCATGAGCTGATCTACTCGATGATCGGCGGTTTGCGCACGGCCGATGAGCAACACCGCGCGACGGTTGAGGCGTATGCCCCGGTGCCGGTGACGGAATGCCTTGACGACGATGACATGGAGGAATTCGAAGTATGAATGCCGATCAATTGCTGGCGCTGTTCGCTCGTCATGGCGTGGTGCTCGATGTGGATGGCGACAAACTGCGCTGCAAGGCGCCTCGGGGTTTTCTCACCGAAGAGCTGACCCAGGCGCTCAAGCAACACAAGCAGGAACTGATTGCCTTGCTCGGTGGCCAGGACAGCGCGGCGATTCCCCGTCGTGGCGGCGAGCAAACAGCCTGGCCGTTGTCGTTTTCACAGCGGCAACTGTGGTTTCTCGATCAACTGGAACCCGGTAATCCGTTCTACAACGTGCCGAGCGCAGTGACGCTCAAGGGGCATCTGGACGTTGCGCTGCTGGAGCGCGCGCTGAATGAACTGGTCAGTCGCCACGAAATCCTGCGCACCACTTTCTGCCGCGTGGAAGGCGAGCCGCGCCAAGTGGTGCATCCGCCACTGGCGCAGGCGTTGCCGGTGAAGGATCTGCGCCAGGTGTCTGCCCGCGAGCGTGAGCAGCAGGTCAGCCGCGCCGTCGAGCAGGAGGCCCGTGCGCCGTTCGATCTGGTCAGCGGGCCGTTGCTGCGCGCGTCTTTGCTGCGTCTGGCCGACGACGAATACCTGTGGCTTTACAGCGTGCATCACATCATCGCGGACGGTTGGTCGATGGGCGTGATCCTGCATGAGGTTGCCGTGTTGTATGGCGATTATCAGCGTGGCGAGGCGTCGAGTCTGGCGCCGCTGCCGGTGCAATACGCCGACTACGCCTGCTGGCAGCAACAGCGCGTGGGCGGAGCGATGCTGGACGATCAACTCGACTACTGGCGCCGCGCCCTGGCCGATGCGCCGGCGCTGTCGACCTTGCCCGCCGACCGACCGCGACCGTTGGTGCAGCGTTATGTCGGGGCGACTTTCAGCTCGTCCGTCGATGGCGGCACGCTGCGCGAACTCACGGCGCTGGCCAGGCAGACGCAGGGCACGCTGTTCAACGTGCTGCTGGGGGCGTTGGCGGTGTTGCTGTGGCGCCATAGCGGCCAGCAGGATTTGTGCATCGGCACGCCTTTCGCCAATCGCAACCGTGCGGAAATCGAGCCGCTGATCGGTCACTTCGTCAATACGCTGGTGCTGCGTCAACGCCTGAACCCGCAGCAGACCTTCGCCGAACTGCTGCGCGAGGTGCGCGGCCAGATGCTCGACGTCCACGCCCATCAGGACGTGCCGTTCGACCGCGTGGTCGAGGCTGTCAACCCACAGCGTGATACCGGTCATTCGCCACTGTTTCAGGTGATGCTGGTGCTGCAGAACACCCCCGGCAGCGCCGTGCAAATGCCCGGGCTGGCACTGGCGCCGTACAGCACCAGCAGTGCAACGGCCAAGTTCGATCTGGCGTTTGAATGGGTCGAGCGCGAAGGGCGTCTGGACTTGTTGGTGGAATACAACACCGACCTGTACGACGTCGCGACCATCGAACGCCTGAGCGGACATTACCGGCATCTGCTCGAACAGATCGCCACGGACGCCAAGCAACCGATCGGTGCGCTGCCGTTATTGGCCGAAGCCGAGCGTCAGCAGATTCTGCTCGACTTCAATCATGCATCTCCGCTGACGCAAGCGGTCGACTGTGTTCATCGTCTGGTCGAAACCCAAGTCGCGCGCAACCCACAGGCCTGCGCGGTGGTGTTCGAAGGCGAGTCGCTGAGTTACGCCGAACTGAATGCCCAGGCCAACCGCCTGGCGCGGCACTTGCTCAGCCTGGGTGTCGGCCCGGATGTGCGCGTGGCGGTGTGCATCGAGCGCTCGCTGGCGTTGCCCGTGGCATTGCTGGCGGTGCTCAAGGCCGGTGGCGCCTATGTGCCGCTGGACCCGGATTATCCGCTGGGGCGCCTGAGTCATATGCTCGGTGACAGTACGCCGGCGGTGTTGCTGACCCTCGGTTCGGCGCACGGAATTTTGCGTCAGGCCCTGCAAGGTTCAACCTGGGAGGCGCCGGTGCTAGACCTCAAGGACGACGCCGCGAGTTGGGCGCAGTTGTCGGCGGACAATCTCGATCCGCACAGTGTCGGCGTCACGCCTGATCATCTGGCCTACGTGATCTACACCTCGGGCACCACCGGTTTGCCCAAAGGCGCGATGGTTGCCCACCGTGGCCTGAGCAATCTGCTGCTGTGGTGTTTGCAGGTCTGCGGCGAAGCAGGGGCGATGCTGCACAAGATCCCGTTCGGTTTCGACGCCTCGGCCTGGGAGACATTCTGGCCGCTGGCAACCGGCGGGCGTCTGGTGATAGCGCGGCCCGGCGGCCATTACGAGCCGGCGTATCTGGCCCGGGAAACCCGCGAACAGCAGGTCACGGCACTGGTGTTTGTGCCGGCAATGCTTGAGCTGTTTCTGGAGGTCGAAGAGGTCAGTCTGTGTGCTTCGCTCACCGATGTATTCAGCGGCGGCGGTGAGTTGCCGCCAGCCCTGGCCCGGCGTTTCCAGGAGCGCCTGCCGCATGTGCGCCTGCACAACGTCTATGGCCCCACCGAAACCACGGTGATCAACAGCATCTGGACGTTGCAGCCCGGCGCCGACGTGCCGGCGCTGAAACTGCCAATCGGCCGGCCCATCGCCAACAACCGTTTTTACGTGCTCGATGAACGCGATGCGCCGGTGCCCGTGGGCGTTACCGGGCACTTGCACATCGGCGGTGTCGGCGTCGCTCGGGGTTATCTGGGGCTGGAACAACTCAGTGCCGAGCGCTTTATCGACAGTCCGTTCGTGGCGGGTGATCGGCTCTACCGCAGTGGTGATCTGGCGCGTTATCGCGCGGACGGACAACTCGAATTCCTTGGCCGCAACGACTTTCAAGTCAAGTTGCGCGGCGTTCGCCTGGAACTTGGCGAGATCGAGGCTCGGCTCGAAGCGTTTGCCGGTATCCGCAGCGCTGTGGTGCTGATGGTCGGCGAGACGGCGCAGGATCAGCGGCTGGTGGCTTGCTGCGTGGTCGCCGCGCAACCGGACGAGACGGAGGTGCATGCGCATCTGGCGGCGACGCTGCCCAGAGCGGTTGTCCCCGGCAGCTATCTGTGGCTCGACAACTTGCCGCTGACCGCCAATGGCAAGGTGGATCGCGCAGCGTTGACGGCACTGGCGGATCAGGACCTGGCCGATCGACAGGTCAACCTGAGCAGCCCGCGCGATCACATCGAACTGGCGCTGTATCAGATCTGGAAAAGCCTGTTGCTGGCGCCGCAGATCGGTATTCGCGACAATTTTTTCAATGTCGGCGGCACGTCCATCGCCGCGATCAAGATGGCCCATGAAATCAGCCAGATGTTTGCGGTGGAAGTGCCGGTGCGCGTGGTGCTCAGCTACCCGACCATCGAAGCGTTGGGCGGCTGGCTGCGGATCGGGGCCAACCCGGCCGCCGCGCAAAGCAATCTGATCGAATTTCGCCGGGGCGCCGGCCGCAGCAATGTGGTGTGCATTCACCCGGCGGGCGGTACGGCGTTCTGTTACCTGTCCCTGGCCAAGGTGCTGCCCGAAGACGCCGGCGTCTACGGTGTGCAATCGCCGGGGCTGAATCCGGGAGAGAGCACCGAGCCGACGGTCGAAGCGATGGCCGAGGCGTATCTGCGCCTGATCGAACCGCTGGTCAATCAGCCGCTGGTGCTCACCGGGCTCTCGTTCGGTGGCCTGGTGGCCTACGAGATGGCGCGGCTGTTGACGGCTGCCGGGCATCATCAGGTGAGCGTGGTGTTGCTCGATACTCAGGGCAGCGACGATCCGGGTTTTCGCGAGCAGATCGGTACGGTGGACATGGCCGAGTTCCGCGACAAGCTGGTGCGCTTCAACGGCATGTATCCCGGCATCGAAGACGCGCAAGTCGAGCGCTATTTCCATCTTTACAACCATAACCGCCTGGCCATGGCCGCCTATGAGTGCGCGCCAGGCGCCGGGCGTGTCGTGCTGATTCAGGCGCGGGAAGATTTCAGCCGCCCTCAATTGCATGAGCTGCGCGGATTTTGGCGCCGCCGCGCCGGCAGCGGCTATCTGGCGAAACTGGTCAGCGGCGGCCACTGGGACATGCTCGAAAGTGCAGAAATCCATCGGGTATCGCAGATCATCAGGCAGGAACTGCAACGTTGCGATTCGCAGGAGGCGAAATGATGAGCGCTACCCATCAGATGACGTTGCTCGCACGCTTTACCGCGCAGGTGCAGCGATATCCACAGGCGTTGGCGGTCATCGATCAATCGGTGCAGCTGACTTACGCGCAACTGGCCAGTGCCAGCGAGCGCATCGCCAAAGGATTGCAGGCACGGGGCGTGCAACCCGGCGAGTCGCTGGCGCTGTGCATGCCGCGCTCCTGGCAATGGCTGGCGACCATCCTCGGCGCTTTGAAACTCGGCGCCGTGGTGGTTCCGCTGGATCGGGCCAGCCCGCTCAAGCGGCGCGACGTGATGTGCGCCGATGCGGCCTGTGTCGGCTTGATCACCTTGGGCGAGGAGCAACCGTGGGCATTGTCATCGCCGCTATGGCAAACCAGTGTCGAGGCATTGCTCGACCAGCCGGATCATCCGCCGCAAGTACTGACTGAAG
Organism: Pseudomonas sp. NPDC087639; assembly: GCF_044743385.1. Taxonomy (NCBI): domain Bacteria; kingdom Pseudomonadati; phylum Pseudomonadota; class Gammaproteobacteria; order Pseudomonadales; family Pseudomonadaceae; genus Pseudomonas; species Pseudomonas sp. NPDC087639. The sequence goes on from NZ_JBIUWI010000004.1 coordinate 14,900, forward strand.
AGTTCGCCGAGGTGATGTTCCTGTTTTACACCTCGGGCACCACCGGCACTCCGAAAGCGGTGGAGGTTGGCGAGCGCGGTCTGCTGCGTCTGGCGCACACCGACGCTTATATCGAGATTCGTCCGGCGGATCGTTTTGCCTGCCTGTCCAACCCGGCCTTCGACGCGTGCAGTTTCGAGCTGTGGGCACCGCTGCTCAACGGCGGCTGCTGCGTGATGATCGCCGACGAAGACGCGCTGGATGCACGACGTCTGGCCGAAGTTCTGGAGCAAACCCGGGTCGACAACCTGTTCATGACGGTTTCGCTGTTCAACAGCTTGATCGCCGAGTGGCCCGCGTGCTTTTCCAGCCTGCGTCAGGTGCTGATCGGTGGAGAACAAATCAGCGCCGTCGCCGTGCGTGCCTGGTACCGGGCCAATCCTGAAAGCGCCTGCCGGATTTTCAACGTCTATGGTCCCACCGAATGCACCACGTTCGCCGTGTGCTGGCCGATTCCGCGCGACTTTGTCGGCGACCTCGTGCCCATCGGGCGTGCGTTGCCGGACACCGGTCTGCAGGTGCTGGATGACCGGCAACGGCCGGTGGCCGCAGGTGAGGTGGGCGAACTGTATTTGAGTGGCAGCGGTGTCGCCCGGGGTTACCGCAACCGGCCCGAAGAAACTGCACGCCAGTTTGTGCGGTTACCCGAAATCGATGGCGGTGCCCAGGTGCATTACCGCACTGGCGATCGGGTGCGGCGCAACGCCGAAGGCTTGCTGGAGTACTTGGGGCGGGTCGACCGCCAAGTGAAGATTCGCGGTTTTCGAATCGAGCCGGCGGAGGTGGAGCAACGGATTCTTGAACATCCGGGCGTGGCGCAGGTGTACGTCTGCACCCGGCGCAATGCGGCGGAAGATCATCAGTTGCTGGCGTTCATCGTGCCGCGCGGTGAATTGGACTATCACGCCTTCGAAAGCCATCTGCGGGCACAACTGGCGCCGTACATGCGCCCGCATCAGTTGTTCCTGTTGGAGCGTCTGCCGTTGACTGCCAACGGCAAGATAGATCGCGATAACTTGCTCGCGCAGGCACTGAGCCCATGGCATCCAGCGGCCACCACGCAAGACGGCAGCGTTTCGCCAGCGCTGGAATGGCTGTTGTCGCAGGCCCGCTCACTGCTCGGGCAACCGACGCTGAGTGCGCAGGATGACTGGCTGAGCAGTGGCGGCGATTCGCTGAAGGCCATGCGTCTGCGTTCGGCAATTCGCAGTCGTTGGCAGCGCGAGATCGCTGTCGGCACGTTGCTCAACGAATCCTTCGCGGTGCTGGCCGAGCAACTGTCCGATGAACTGACCCGTGACTCGATCTATCCACCCGCGCCGTCCATCAGCACTGCCCGACGCTTGCCCGCCACCGCGGAGCAACGTCGCTTGTGGTTGCTGCAACAACGTTCGCCCACCTCGACGGCGTACAGCGTCCCGCTGATTCTGCATCTGGCGCCGGGCGTGGAGGTCTCGGCGCTGGCCGAGGCCGTGGGGCGTCTGGTGATTCGCCATCCGGGGTTGCGCACGGCGTTCGTCTCCGGTGCTGAAGGTCTTGATCAGTTGATTGCCGAGCAGGGCCCGGTCTGCCGCACCTTTGCGGTGGGGCATTTCAGCGAACACAACTGGCGGGCGTTCGCGGAGCTGGTGTTCGGCACGCCGTTCGACCTGAGCACACCGAACCTGTTTCAGGCGTGGCTGCTGCCGTTTGCCGATGGCAGCTGTCGGCTGTTGCTGAATCTGCATCACATCATCGTCGACGGTTGGTCGGTGAACCTGTTGTTCGACGATCTGATTCAGCTCTATGCCGATAGCGTGCAAGGCCGCGAGAGCCCGGAACCGCCAGCACGCCTGACCGCGCTGGAATTTGGCCAGTGGCAGCGGCAGTGGAGTGTCGATCCGTATTATCGCGATCAGCGCCGCGCCCTGGCCGAATTGCACCGACGTCAGGAAGAACCCTCGCCGACGCTGCGGCCGATGCGCGCCGTCAGCCCACACGCCAGGCTGTACCGGGAACCGCTGGGCGACGTGCGCAGTGCCGCCCTCGAACGGTTCTGCACGCAACAGCGGCTGACCCGTTTCGAAGTGCTGTTCAGTGTCTTCGCCTGGAGCCTCTACGCTTTGACCGGGGTTGCGCGCCCGCGTATTGCCAGCCCGGTCGCCAACCGGCCACTGGCGGAATTCGAGGACACCGTCGGCATGTTTGCCAACACCGTGCTGATTCCCACCGCCGTGGATCAGTCTTCGACACTCGACGAGCAGTTGCGCAAGCAGGCCGCCACCGTGCGCGAGGTGTTGGCATTGCAGGACGTCGCACTGGCTGATCTGGTGGAAGACCTGCGGCTGTCGTCGAGCACCGCGCTGTTCGATTTCATGTTTGTGCTGGAAAACACCGATTACGCCGCGCTGGCCGATTCAGGCCTGCGTGCCAAGCTGGAATTCAGCGAGGAGTTGCACGCTAAATGCCCGCTGACATTGCTGATGGTGGGCGCCGGCTCGCAATTGGAGTGCTGGTGGGAATATCAGTGCAGCTACTTCGATGCCGAGCAAATAAGCGCGGTTAACGCGCTGTTCCGCCGTGGCCTGGATCTGCTGCTGGAATCCCCGGCAGCCACCCTCGACGATCTGCTCGACCCTTATCGATCCGGTTTGCCAGCGGCCAGCGAAGGCCCGATCAGCGAACAGGCGTTCAACACGCTCGCGGACTGGTTTGAACATCAGGCGCACAGCACACCCGACGCCATTGCGCTGGTGCAGGGGCAGCAGCGCCTCGCTTATGGCGAGTTGAATGCGCTGGCCCATGCCCTGGCGGCAAGCTTGATCGAGCGCCATCCGTTACCGCTCGGGAATACACCGTTGCAGGTCGTGCTGTTCCTCGAGGCTTCGGTGGAGCACATCGTCGCATTGCTGGCGCTGGCCAAGCTCAACCTGACCGCCGTGCCGCTGGATCCTGCGTACCCGGTGGCGATTCAGCGCCAAGTGTTGGCGCAGGCACAACCGCATTGTCTGCTGTTCAGCGCGGCGACCGAGGCGAGGCTGGATGATCTGAATGCGGGGCGGTTTGCTTTGCATCGGGTTGACCTGCATGCCGATGTGCGGCCATTCGAACGCCCACGCCACGGCGGTGAACGCCCGCTGTACACGCTGTTCACCTCCGGCTCCACCGGTACGCCGAAAGGTGTGCAGGTGTCGGAGCGTACTCTATGCAACTTGCTGCAATGGCAACGCAACGAGGGGCAGTTGCCGGCCAAAGCGGTGACGTTGCAGTTCTCCATGCTGTCGTTCGACGTGTCGTTTCAGGAGATCTTCAGCACCCTGTGCGGTGGCGGTTGTTATCACCTGATCACCCCGGGCTGGCGCCAGGATGCCGAGGCGCTGCTGGGATATCTGGTCGAGGCGCGGATCGAGCGGCTGTTCCTGCCGTATGTGGCGTTGCAGCATCTGGCGCAAACCGCCGTGGCCCGTGGCATTTATCCGGGAGCGTTGCGCGAAGTGGTGACTGCCGGGGAGCAACTGCTCTGTACCGACGCATTGCGCAATTGGTTCAGTGGCATGCCGCAAGCCTCGCTGTTCAATCACTATGGGCCGACCGAAACCCATGTGGTCAGCGCCTTGCGTTTGCCGGCCGTGGCCCGCGACTGGCCGCTGCGCGCTCCGATCGGCCAAGCGGTCGGCAATGCCCGATTGCTGTTGGTCGATGAGCACGATCGCCCGGTGCCGAACAGCTGCCGTGGCTACCTGCTGGTCGCGGGGCCCATGGTTGCCCGGTGTTATCTGGCCGACCCGGCGTTGAATGCCGCGCGGTTTGTCGAATTGGCAGACGGCGAGGTTGGCAGTCGCCTGTTTTATCGAACCGGGGATCTGGCGTGGGCGGACGCTCTGGGTTGTCTGCATTATCTGGGACGTGATGATCAGCAGGTCAAACTCAGTGGTCATCGTCTGGAGCTTGGGCAGATCGAGGCGGCGCTGATGCAGGTGCCGCAGGTGGTCAACGCGGTGGTGGCGGTGCAAACCGAGCCGCCGCGCCTGACCGCTTGGCTGCAACTCGACGGCGAGCCAGCAACCTGCGCACAACTGGATCGTCTGGTGGCGCGGCAACTGCCGGCCCATGTGCGCATTGATGAGTACCGGCGGATTGACGTCTGGCCACGCACCCCCAGCGGCAAGATTGACCGCAAGGCGTTGCCGGAGATGGGCGAAGCGCTGGAACGGCGCAATGCGCCACCGCCGGGCGTGCCGTTGAGTGCGCTGGAGCGGCAACTGAGCGAGCTGTTCCAGGAAGTGATCGGGCGTGACATCGAGCCGGAGCAGACCTTCTTCGAGGCCGGCGCCACCAGCCTCGGTCTGATGCGTTTGCACGCTCGGTATAACCAGGCGTTGTCGCATCAGGTGGCGATGGCCGATCTGTTTGAACACGTCACGGTACGGCGCTTGGCAGCACATCTGTCGAAGGCACCGATGGCTGTCGTGGAGCGCGTGCGCCAGGCCGATGCGGGTCATCAACCGATGGCAATTATCGGCATGTCGGTCAATGTGGCCGGCGCGCAGAACCTGTCCGAGTTCTGGGCAATGGTGCAGGGCAACGCATTGGGCATCGAGCGCTTCAGTGCGAGCGAAGGTTTGGTGGGTGCCCGCAGTCAACTGGCCGGCATGCTCGACTTCGACCCCGAGTTTTTCGGCATCAGCCGCCAGGAAGCACGCCTGATGGACCCGCAACAGCGGCATTTGCTGATGGCGTGTGTGCAAGCCCTGCAACACGCGGCCATCGTGCCGTCGGCGCAGGGGCCGCGTATCGGCCTGATCGCCAGTTGCGGCGAAACCACATACTTCCAGCAGATGCTCCGTGAAACCGCTGACGGCGATCTTCCGGACGGCTTCCAGATGGCGTTGCATCACGACAAGGATTTTCTCGCGACCAAAGCCGCTTATCACCTCGATCTCAATGGCCCGGCCCTGAGCGTGCAGGCGGCGTGCGGCAGTTCGTTGATCGCTGTGCACCTGGCCAGTTCGATGCTGCAACAGGGTGACAGCGACGTGATGCTGGCGGCCGGCGTGCTGATCGATCCGACGCTGACCGATGGCTATCGTCATCGCTCACAGCACATCTTTTCCGCCGATGGTCTGTGCCGTCCTTTCAGCGACGATGCCAGCGGAACCATTGGCGCCAGTGGTTATGGCGTTGTGGTACTCAAGCCACTGGCCAGGGCCCGGGCGGATGGCGACCGGATCTATGCGCTGGTCGAGGGCAGCGCGTTGAACAACGATGGTCGGGCCAAGATGAGTTACACCGCACCGTCGGTGGCCGGGCAGAGTGCGGTCATTCGCGAGGCGCTGAGTCGCGCCGGACTGACCGGGGCGGACATCGGCTATATCGAAGCCCACGGCACCGGCACGTTGCTGGGTGATCCGATCGAGGTCGCGGCATTGACCCAGGCTTTCGGCGAGGCACCTGCCGAGAGTTGCGCGCTGGCTTCGGTGAAAAGCCAGATCGGTCACCTGGGCGCGGCGGCCGGGGTGGTCGGGCTGATTCGCGCCAGTCTTGCGGTGTTCCATGGTGTGGTGCCGCCGAACCTTGGCTTTGGCCGGATCAATCCGCATATCGATCTTGAGCATTCGCCGTTCTATGTACCCACCTCGTCCCGGCCGTGGCCGCAGGGGCGGCGGCGACTGGCCGGGGTGAGCAGCTTCGGGATTGGTGGCACCAACGCCCATGTGATTGTCGGTGCTGCACCTTTGGCGCCGGACGTGAGCGAAGAAACCCTGCCACTGCTGATGATCTCGGCTCACAGCCGAGGCGAATTGCTGCGCGATATCGCCACGATCAAAGACTATCTGCTGGCGTATCCCGACCGGCATGCCGCGCTGCTGCGGTATCTGCAAAGCGGTCGCAAGCAACTGCGTTGGCGCTTTGCGATGCTTTGCCAGCCCGGTGACGACATCCCGTTGCAGTGTGCCTCGATCAAGGAAGTCAGTGCTTCGGGCGTACAGCTGAATGCCGCGGATCATGCGGTGCCTGAGCTGCTGGCCGCCTGGTACGAAGGGGCGAGCATTCAGTGGTCGCGGCGCTCGGCACCGCCGCCCTGGGATTTGCCGCCGTCATCGTTCGATCTGCAGACCTATCGCTTCCAACCCTCGGTCGTGGCTGAAACCGTTGCGCCGCCGTCGCCAGGTCTTGAGCGCCAACCGTTGGCAGATTGGTTCCACCAACGGCAATGGGTTCGTACCCGGCGCTTGGGCGCGATGGCAGCGGGTGCCTCCCGTGAAGTCGCGATTCTTTGTAGCCATGACGCACCCGGCGCTGCATTGTTGGAGAGCCTGAGTGCGGTCTATCGACGCGTGGTTCAGGTGCGCGCCGGCAATGGCTTCAAGCGACTCGGCACGGATCGTTTCGAACTTGACCCGCTCGACGCCGAGGCCTTGAGTCGATTGCTCGGCGAGTTGGCCGAACCTTCGGTCGTCGAACTGGACTGGCTGCACGCCTTGCCGCTGTCGGTGGCGGGCGCGGTCGATGAACAAAGTCTCGACCGCTCGCAGTGGGCCTGTCTCGACACGGTCAGCGCCCTGATGCAGGCCTGGGGGCAAACCCCGCGCACGACAAGTCTGCGGCTGTGGTTGATGTCGTGGCAGGCGTGCCCGGTGAACGATGAGATACGCCGCCCCGAACTGGCCGCACTGGCGGGGATTACCGAAGTGGTGCCTCAGGAGTACCCGGTGCGTTGTCACTGGTTGGATTGGCCGTCACCGCACCTCGATACGCAGGCCGGTGAGCTGGCAGCGTTGCTCGGCGACCCGGCGTCGTTGCCACGGCGCATGGCGATTCGCAACGGTTATCTGTGGCAGCCACGATTGCTGCCCCAGCCATTGCCGACCTCGGCAATGTCTTCCAATCTTTTGCCGGAGGAGGGCACGTTCCTGGTGTTGGGCGGCTCGGGCGGGATCGGTCGTACCTTGTCCGAACACTTGTTGCAGGCACCGGGTCGGCGGGTGGTGCTGCTCTCGCGTCAAGGCGAATTGCCGGCGTCTCTGGCGGCTTATGCGTCGCGGATCGACTGCATTCAGGCGGACATCGCTGACCTTGCTCGGTGGCCACGGATACTCGATCAACTGGCCAAGCGTTACGGGCGAATCAGTGGGGTAATTCATGCGGCGGGCGTCGGTGCCGGCAGCCTGATTCGCCACCGCGATGCCGGGCAAATGGCCCAGGCCATGGCGGCCAAGACACGCGGCATGCTCGCGGTCGAAGCCTTGATCGAGCGTCTGCCCCCGGGATTTGTCCTCTACTGCTCGTCGATGTCAGCGCTGTTCGGCGGTGCCGGGCATCTGGACTACGCGGCGGCCAGCGCGGTGCTCGACGGCTTCGTCCACTATCGTCCGGATTCTGCGAGCGCTTGCCTGCGCCTGGGGATCAACTGGGACATCTGGCGTGACATCGGCATGGCCACGACGAGCAATGGCGCAGACGTTGCCCATCAGGAACATCTGACGGTCGGCCTGTCGGCCGAGGAAGGTTGCCGGGTGTTTGATCTGGCGATGGCCACGCAGTTGCCGCAGTTGCTCGTTTCGACGACGGGCATCGACATCTCGCGGCGGTTTTATCCGGTTCGTCATGGCGTCGCGGGCGCTCCGTCCGAGGCACCGCAAGGCGTGGATCTGCGGGCGCGTCTGGGTGAGTGCCTGTGCAAATGGCTCGGCATTGCCGATCTGGATGACGACCATTCGCTGTACGACCTGGGGGCGGATTCGCTGACGTTGCTGGACCTGATCGACGAACTGCAAGCGGCCACCGGTGAGGTGTTCCAACTGTCGCAGTTCAGTCACAAGGTCAGCCTCAACGAGGTACTCGGGCTGGTGGAGGCGAGCGCGGTGGAGGTGCCTTGCGTCACGCAGCCGAGCTGGAGCGACGCGGTGCGGATTGATCAGTGGCATGCCGGAGCCGGTCGCGAGTGGCTGTACCTGATTCACCCGGTGGGTGGCGATGTTCAGGCCTACCGGGACCTGGTTTCGGCACTGCCTGCGGACCTGGGAGTGTGCGTGATCGCCGACCCGGCGTTGCGTGTGCCGGGGTTGCCAAACATCAGTGTTGCCGAGCGTGCGCAGTTGTATTTGCAGGCGATCAAGGCTCACATCCCTGATGGCTGCGCCTGGCGGCTGGCCGGGTGGTCGTTCGGCGCGTGGGTGGCGCAGGCGCTGTGTCATCAGGCGCAGGTTGCCGGGTTCCGCCAACCGCTGCTGTACCTGATCGACCCACCCGCACCGGATGCCGGGGCGGAACTGGCCGGCATTGACGAGCAGGTAATCGAGCAAGTGTTCGAGCGCGAGTTTGCCCAGCGCTGGCCGAATGTCGAAGGGCAGGCAATGTCCGAAGAACGTCAGGCCTATCTGCAACGGCTGACAGTCTGCTGCCGCAACAACATGCACAGCATGGCTGACTTCCAGCCGCCAATGTTGGCTGCGACGGCGGTGCGGATGTTCATCGCCGGGCAACCTAACCCTTATGGCTTGGGCAACGCCTGGAGCATGGATGACCTGCACCGCCGTTGGCAGGCATTGCTGCCGCAGTTGCTCAGTTGGCAACCACTCGATACCGATCACTATGGCATCGTGGCCGGTCGCTGGGCGCGGTTGCTGGCCGAGGTGATTGGCACGGATGGGCCGTCAATATGAATGAGCCGAACGCAATGCCTCGATGGTGGCGCACATTGACGCAAGTGTTGTGCGAAACCCTGCCCACCGCGCAGGCCGACATTTTGCGTCAGCGGTTGCACGGGTTCGACGAGCCTGTAGCGCTTCGGGTTGTACACCTGTGGCACGCCGATGTGGTCATGCCGTTGCTGTGCGAAGCCGTGCCGGAGCATCGGCAGGCGCTGCTCGATTTGCAGAGCCTGCATCGACGGGCCGCGCTCGGCCTGCGCGCACGCCTCGGTGAATGGCGGGCGACGCTCAAACCGGTGTTGCTGGCGCTGTATCGACGGGCGTATGCCTACGACGCGGCATACGCCCAGGCCCACGCCAGTGCAATGACTTACGGTCAGGCACCGGCCAACGTCGCCATGATTGCCGAGCACTTTGGCGATGCCGAGGCGTTTGCCGTGTATTACGCGCAATTGAATACCGAAGCCAACGCCACCGCGTTTGCCCAGGCCCACGCCAGCGCCAACGCCGAAACTTCAGCCCGGGCCTTCGCCGCTGACGATGCGCAAGCGTACGCGCATGTCTGCGGTGCATCGACGCGGGTGTATGCCCGGGCCTGCGCGCAGACCGATGAACAGCGCCGTGTACTGTTCAACGACCTCGCCGAGGGGTTGAACCGGAGTCTGGCAACGCTGCAATCCCATTCAACAGGAGAACGACATGAGTGACGCACAGCTGCAATTCGATGTGGTGATCAATGGCCAAGGTCAGTATTCCCTGTGGCCCGTGGGCAAGCCGATGGCCAACGGCTGGAGCGAGGCGGGGATGCGCGGTGAACGCCAGATCTGCCTGGAATACATCAATGAACACTGGATCGATATGCGCCCGCGCTCGCTGCGAGAGAGCGTGTCGCAATAATCGTTATCGCACTCGTCCGCTGGGGAAGTGGGTATCGGGCGCTTCAATAAAAGGTGAGGGAACATGGATCAATTGGCACTTAAGGCAATCGAGCGCATCGCCGCACAACAGCGCGTGCCGTATCAGCACATCACCGTCGACCGGATCACGCCGGTCATTGGCGCCGAGGTCGCCGGCGTCGATCTTTCGCAACCGCTGAGTGACGATCAACTCTCAGAAATCCGCCGGGCTTTTCTGGAAAACCACGTGCTGGTGTTTCGCGATCAGCATTTGACGGTGCAAGAACACAAGGCGTTCGGCCGCTTGTTCGGCGAACTGCGTGCCTTGCCGGTGGAGGACATTGACGGCGATGACCCGGAACTGGTGGAGATCCGCGCCAATGCCCAATCACGCTACGTCGCCGGTGAAACCTGGCACACCGACGGCACGGCCGATGTCGCACCGTCCCTCGGTTCGATGCTGTACATCAAGGAAACTCCGGCCATCGGCACGGGTGGCGATACGTTGTTTGCCAACATGCACCTGGCGATCGAAATGCTGTCGCCGGCAATGCAGCAGTTTCTCGGCGAATTGACCGCCATCCATGACGGGGCGATTCCGTGGAAGGGCTATCAGGCGCCGGCCAACCTGCCGAGGACTGAACACCCGGTGGTGGTTCGTCACCCTGAAACCGGGCGCAAGTCGTTATTCGTCAATTCCGGGTTCACTTCGCACATCGTGCAGTTGTCCGGTGGCGAAAGTCAGGCGCTGCTGAACATGCTGTTTGATTTGGTGGCCCGAGAGCCAGTCCTCAGTTGCCGCGTACGCTGGGCGCCGAACACCCTGGTGTTCTGGGACAACCGCTGCACTCAGCACCATGCGGTCTGGGATTATTTCCCGCATTCGCGCTACGGCGAGCGGGTCACGATTCTGGGGACGCAGCCCAAGGCTTGATCCCCCCGAGGCACATCTGTGGGCGCAAGCTCACTCCCACAGATGTCCCCGCCTCTAGAGACCATGCTCCAGCAACTGCTCGACGATCAACTCACCAAACGCCAGATTGCCGTGCAACGGGTCATCCACTTCGCAGAACGCCGAACGCTGGAAACCCTGCTCATCGTTCGCCGCCGCGCGCACGTCGATCAGCTCCACGCCGAGCCCCTGCAGACGCTTGATCAGCAGCGTCTGAGCGGCCATGAACACTCGCGGGTCGGACAGCTCCGGTACCCGTTGCGGCGGTAACACGGCGAACACCTTGAGCTTCATCGCCAGTGCCTGTTCATAGAATGCCAATGCCGACCGGGACAGGGTGTCGACGATAGATTCGAACAACGGCCCTGCGAGAAATCCTGCGTCGAACTCACCCTCTGGCGTCTGGTAACAGGTCCAGTTCGGCGCTGTGGCGAGGTAGTGCAGACTCAGGCCGATTGTGCTCACCAGCGGCACGCCGACCTTCGCCAATTGCGGCGTTTCGAAGGTGTCGAGGGCCTGGCGATACAGGCGTTCCATCTCGCCATCCCTGAAGACCACGTCATTGCGGGTGATGCTGAAGAAATCGACGGCGAAATCTCTTCCGGTTCCCAGCGGGCCACCGCCGAAAGGCACTTCACGGGCCTGCGCCGCTTTGCCGATGACGCCGGCATGGGAGTCACCCAACAGCAGAAACCTAGGCGTAGTAATCGAGTACGGCGTCTTCACAGACAAGATCCTCGCTGGATACGCAAGTGGAGGGAGCAGAGGCGGGCGCTTGCACTGACTGGACGGCGTCGAGCCCGGCGAAAAACTGCTGCATGACGAACGCCACACCCTCTGGCGTGACTTCTCGCTGGTTGGCCTGGTAGAAGCCGCCCTTGAACGGTGTGCCGGTGATGATTTCGTAGGACGGGAAATAGTCGACGTCGTGCAGGTCTTCACACAGTTGCCCGGCGACGGCGCGCAGCACCGATTTGGAGTAGGTGGTGGCGCTCAACACATGCTGCCCGGTGGCCGTGGCCGTGAGGGGCACTGGCGAAACGGTGAGCAGCAGGCGCAGTTGCGGATTGATCGAGCGCATCAACTCGACTGCCCTGACCATCTCGCCATAGGTGTCGACAAACCCGAAGTTGCGGAACTGGTGGAGCTGCGGATCGAAGGTGCCGCGCACGGTGCCAGGACACATCGGATAGAGCGCAGAGGTCTGGCGATGTTGCCAGCCTTCGGTCAGACCAAGCGTGAACACAAACACCTTGGCGCGGCGCAGGGCGGTGCGAATGGCGTCCAGAGTAGCTTCGCGCGACGCGAATAACGCCTCTTCACTGGCAAAGCCCTCAGGCTCCACGGCGGGGCGGAACGGATCGAAGAAACGCCCGTCGTGTCCCCAGGTTTCGCTGTGCGGCACACTCAAGCCCAATGCCCATTCGAGCCATTGGCGCAACATCGCCGGGGTGTACAGGTTGCCGGTGCGGAAAGAAAACACCCCATAGTTGTGGGCCTTCCAGTCGACTTCAGGCAACCCGGCCGGGGCAGGCTCGGCGTCCAGCCAATTCATGCCGCGCTCCACCAGCGCCCGACCGATGTGCTGGGCGAAACATGAGCCGGCGGTAACGATGGCGTCCTTGTTGCCGATCTCGAATTCCGGTGTCCACAGTTGATCGATGTCCAGCGCGGGTTTGTCGGCCACGGCCGTGCGCCAGAAGGCGCGGGATGGCAGGCATTGATAGGGATTCACGACGAGAGGCCTCCTGGCGGTTCGCAGAGAAAAAGGATCAGCTGATTTGATAGCGGTAGATCAGGTCATCAAACCACCGGTCACCGATCTGATAGGCCAGCGGCACACGGCGTTCGAAGACAAAACCGCATTTTTCCAACACCTTGCAGGATGCGACATTACCGTCGGTCACGGTCGACTCCAGCGAGTCCAGGCCGATGGCGGCGGCATAATCGATGATCGCCCGGCGCGACTCGGTGCCAAAGCCTTTGCCCTGATGCTCCGGCAGCAGCAGGCAACCCACTTCGGCATGTCCCGGCGAGAGAATACAGAACCCGGTCACACCCAGTTCCTGCCGACTGGCCTTGTCAATCACCACCAGGCACAACCAGTGATCCGACTGCGGCCCCCACGCCGGCAACCGATGCTCGAAGCCCTTGCGAATTTGCTCCTCGGCAATTTCACCGAACACATACTGCATGGTCTGCGGCTCGGAATGCAGCCTGAGGAACAACGGCCAGTCAGATTCGACCAGGGTGCGCAGGTCCAGGCGTTCGGTGGTGAGTTCGAGCATCCGCTGCTCCTTGCATGGGTGGAAAGGGGAAGGGGTTTTTTACTTGTTGTGGGGGGAAAGATCAATGATCGGATATCGGTGCTTGCCCCCCGATGCGAGCCGAAATCCATTCCCGACTGTAAGCCAGCACGCTGTCAGCAATGGCTGTCGGAAAATGGATAAAACCATGGGGTGAAGAGGGCAGCAGGTACACCTCGACAGGCGCCGACTGCGACCAGCGTTCGGCGATGTCGAGGGTGTCATCGCGCAGCGGATCGAGTTCGCCGGCAAACATCAGTGCCGGCGGGAATCCGCTGAAGTCACCGTACAGCGGTGACAACGGTGGTTGCCGGCGCTGTTGGTCATTCAAGTCTGGCGTGAGCATGCGCAGCGCCTCGACCATGCCGGGGCCGTCCAGCACCAGCGTTTCCGGCGGCGCCGCGCGCACGCTCGGCGTTCCGGTCAAGTCGTAGACGCCGTAATACAGCAACGCGCCGCTTACCCGACTGAGTAAGTCGGGCGATTGTTTCAGCGCCAACAACGATGTCGCCGCCAGATGCGCTCCGGCCGATTCGCCAACGACAATTACCGGCAGATCGGCAAACTCGTGCTCATTGAGCAACCAGCGAGCAGCAGCAGTGCAATCTTCCATCACCCCTTCAATGGGCGTCGATACCGCAAGCCGGTAATCCACCGAGACAACTGTCACGTCGCAGGCGTTGACAATGGCAATGTTGAAATTGTCATTCATCTGCGCGTTGCCGATCACCCAGCCGCCGCCATGGAAATCCAGCACAACGCCTTTCGCGCACCCTTTGGGACGAATGATCCGCACGCTGCCCCCGGCAATCGCCTTTCGCTCTGCCTTGAGGCCGTGCTTGCGCAACTTGCTCGCGCCGCCGATCTGACTGACGCGCAGCAGCGCCTGAATCATCCGTGGCAAGACGCGATTGCGGATTTTAAAGCGCGGCAACCAGGCGAGCTTCCGGTTGAAGTCACGCACTTGCGCCAACTCGCGCTCGCCCTGTGGCCACGGCACTTTGCTGCTGCAATCGATCATCAGCGGTTCTTGATCAAGATGGAAAAATTCAACGCCGCGGCCACACACAGCCACGCCAGATAAGGAAACAGGATCAGGCCGGTGACCAGATCAAGTTGCAAGGCCATCACCACCATCGCCGCGACCACCAACCAGAGCAACGTCAGGATCACCATCGCGGCAAAAACCTGATGCGCCCCGAAGAACACCGGAGTCCACAAGGTATTCAGCGCAATCTGCGCCGCCCATAGCGCCAGCACCGTCTGACTTCCCGGGATCAGGCTCAGTCGGTATCCGGCCCAGGCCAGTAACAAATAGATTAGCGTCCAGGCCACCGGGAACGCCCAGTTGGGTGGCGTGAACGAGGGTTTGCTCAGTGATTCGTACCATTCGCCGGGTTTGAACATGACGCCTGTGGTCGCGGCAGCCGCGCAGGCCAGAAGGAAAATAAAAAAAGTCATCGGCAGTCCTTAGTTTGGGTCAGCTGTTTGAGAGTGTAAGCAGAGGACGCCCCGTGGCGCGAAAAGTTTGGATTGAGCATGAGATTTCTCTGCTCGCGTCCTGCGCTTCATGCCGTTGAACTAAAAGCCTGACTGAGACGTCAGGATATTCAGTGCCCCTCTTTTCTCATACGGATGACACCATGCACACCTATCGCCTGGAATACCTGTTCAACGGCGAGCCTCGCTCCCACGTGTTCGAACTCAAGCAACCACAACTGGCCGATCACGAGGCCGCGATGCATCTTCTGGAGCTGCATCTTGGCGATGCGGAAAACAGCCTGATCATGCCCACGGCCGATTCGACGCCCCAGGAGATCCTCAAGCAGGCGGAGCAGGTAGGGATTACACGGATTGAGGTGATCGCGTAAATCGACGATCTGTCGTGAAAGCCGGCAATTGTGCAGGTTCTGCCGCCATCGCGAGCAGGCTCACTTCTGCATTGGGAGTTCCTCGTAGCCTCACAGCAAACTCCACGAAACCCCGACATAAACCCCCATGCCTTCACCCGGCGTCGACCGCGCCGCATCCAGTCCCTTGTCGTCATACCCAGGCGTGACCGTCGCCGCATAGTGTTTGTTGGTCAGGTTGCGCATATCCACCCAGGTCTGCCAGTCACCTTTGGGTGCGTTGTAGCCCAGCGTTGCGCCGAACAGTGCGTAAGGATCGGCGTAGTAGCTATTGGCGTAGTCCACGGCAACTTTGGATACCAGTTGTGTGTTCATCGCCGCAAAGAACCCCTGCGGCCAGTCATAACGCAGCTCACCTTGGTAGTAATGCATCGGCAAGCCCGGCAAGCGGTTGTCACCGAAGCGATCATCATCGCGATAGTGGAAGTCGCTGAAGGTGTACGCCTGACGCAGGCTCAACTGGCGACCGTCGGCGGCTGACCAGAGTTTGCTGTTCAAACTGGCTTCGATGCCTTGGTGCACGGTCGGGCTGGCGTTTAGCTCGTAGGGCGTTACCGCGTTGGCGTCCGGCAGTACCGAGAGCAATTCGTGGCGCACTTGCGCGTAGTACCACGCCAGGCTCCACTCGCCGAGTGCGCTGTCGCCGCGCCCACCGAGTTCGAGGGTGGTGGCGGTCTGGTTTTGCAGTTTGATCGGGTCCTTCTGAGTGCCGGTCGCGGCGCCGTTGCCAGCCGGGAAGCGCACGTTGGAGCTGTAGATCAGCGACCATGGATGCGGTGCTTCGACCGAGCGGCTGAGGTTACCGAACACTTGCACGTCAGGCGTGATCTGGTAGCGCAGGCCGAGGCGGGGGGCGTAGTCCCAGTCGTTCATGCTGGTTTTACCGCCGCCTTCGGGGTAGGTGACTGCACTTTCGCGACGGGTGTAGATCGCGGCGAGGCCGGTGGTCAGCCACAGGTCGTCGGCGATTTCCAGATCGTTACCAAAATGCAGGACGGTGTCAGAGCCCTGATAGGTGAAGTTGCGCATGCGCGTGCCCGGTGCATAGCCAGCGGTGTTACCGGTGGGGATGCGCACAAATTCACTGGCACCGTCGTTAGGCAGGTGTTTGGTCACGCGCAGGCCAACGGTGCTGCGACTTTCCATGCCGAACAAAGTGTCACGACGCTTGTAATCGAAGGTCCCGCTGACGTCGGTGTAGGCGACCTTCAGACGATTCGGGCCTTCGCGCAGGTCCATCGGATAGTCGTGGTAGACGAGGCCGGTCTGGATGCTTGAATCGTCGTCGATGTAGAACGTGTTTTTGTTGCCGATGAAGGTGCTGCCCGGTTGCTTGCGGCTGTCATCGCGCGAGACGTAAGCCGGGTTGGCCGCTCGTGGGTCGTGTTCGATGGAGTGCTTGGTCACGCGGCCGGCGAGGTCGTTGTCGGTCTCGCGGTAGCGGATATAGAAGCGCGTTTCCAGATTCGGGTTGAAGCGATAGCCGAAGTTGGCGATCAGGCCTTTGCTCTCGCTGGCGGTGTGATCCTGATAGCCATCGGCGTTCGAATCGGTCAGCGACACGTAATAATCGAAGTCGCCCAGCACTTGTCCGGAACTGACCTGGCGCTGCTGATAACCATGGCTGCCGGTGGCGTAGCGCACTTGCAGTTTCGGCGCGTCGTAGCCGGTGTGGCTGACGTAATCGACGGCGCCGCCCAGTGCCAGCGCACCGCGATCAAAGCCATTGGCGCCGCGCAGCACTTCAACGTGGTCGACCCACAGGGGTTCGAGCAATTCATAAGGCGTGCCGCCGGGACCGGTCAGCGGCAGGCCGTCGAGCATGGTGTACAGCCCCGATGCGTGCGCGCCGGGCGCCCGGTTGATGCCCGAACCACGGATCGAAATCTTCACGCCTTCGTTACCGGCCGACTGCGCATAAACCCCCGGCTGATAGGCCAGCACATCCTGATTACTGGCCACGCGACCCTGCAACGGTTGGCGCATGTCGACCACGCTCGTGCCGCCGGGCACCTGATCCAGGCGGGCCTTGGCGTCTTCAACAGCCGCGTCCGTGCCGCTGCGGTCTTGCGCCGAAATCAGCACCTGCCCCAATTCCAGACCTTGAGTCTCGGCCATGGCCGGACAGGCAAGGGCCAGCCCCAACAATGCGGTGGGCAGGGATTTGGACGCGGGCATCGAGAAAACTCCAGGCAGGGACGGGCAATGAACAGTGCGACGTAATAAAGAACGAAGGAAACACATGGGAATTTGCTTTTCTCGGGGTTCCATCCGTCGACTTCACTGAACCACCGTGACGCCGTGTCTTTCTACCGAGTGAGTCCATCACGAGATACCCCTATGTTCGATCAGCGCAAGAAAGAATTACTGGCGGCATGGCGCAAACTGGCGACGCAGTCGCAACCGCGGATGGACCCGGAAGAACAGTACGACGAGTTGCTCAAGGCAGCTGATGAGATGGAGGAGCAGGGACTGATCACCAGCGCCGAATGGCGTCAGTTGGTGAGGGATGCGAGCAGTGTGTTCACCCGCGACGAAGGTCGAAGCCACGGTTGATATCAGCGCTATTGCTCAGCGTTGATTCACCTTATAAACCCTCAAGATTCAGGCCGCTCGTGACGCGGCCTTTCTTTTGCTTCGGCTGTGCGCTTCTTGATGTTTGCAACAGACGCGCGAAGGCCACCTTGTCGATCGGGCGACTCATGAAATAACCCTGTACTTCGTTGCATTGATCCTTGCCGAGGATATCCAGTTGCTCCTCGGTTTCGACCCCTTCTGCGGTAACGTTCAGACCCATGGCTTTGCCCAGGCCGATGATGGCTTGCACCACCGCCCGATCATTGGCGCCGCTGCTGATCGAGGCGATGAAGCGCTTGTCGATCTTGATCCCGTCGAACGGGTAGGCGCGCAGGTAGCCGAGGGACGAATAGCCGGTGCCGAAGTCGTCCATGTTCAGGCGCACGCCCAGTTCTTTCAGCGCGTTCATGGTGGTCAGCGCGCCGTCGGTGTCGTTGAGCATGACGTTCTCGGTGATCTCCAGTTCCAGGCGACTGGCCGGGAAACGCGTCTCGACCAGCATTTCGCGGACATCCGCAACCACATCGGTCACGGCAAATTGCGCCGGGGAAAGATTCACCGACAGCAAAATGTCTTCCGGCCAGGTCAGCGCCGTTTCGCAGGCTTCGCGCAACACCCAGCGCCCAAGAGGGACGATCAGGTCAGTCTGCTCGGCCAGCGGAATAAACAGGTCCGGTCCTAGCAGGCCTTTGCTCGGATGCTGCCAGCGCACCAGCGCCTCGACCGAGACGATCTGCTTGCCGTCAATCTTGTAGCGCGGCTGATAGTGCAGGACGAATTCGTTGTGCTTGAGTGCATGACGCAAATCATCTTCCATTTGCCGGCGCGTCTGGATCTGGTCGCTCATGTGCGCTTCGAAATAGCACCAAGTGTTCTTGCCGTCGGATTTGGCCTGATAGAGCGCGATGTCGGCGTAGCGAATCAGCTCGCTCGGCGCGAAGCCATGGCGGCGGCTCAAGGCAATGCCGATGCTGGCGCCAACGTGCAGCGGATAGTCTTCGAACATTACCGGCTGGTGCAGGCTGCCGATCAGGCGGGTGCAGAACTTGTCGATTTCGTGATGGCTGTCCATGCCGTTGAGCACCACCACAAACTCGTCACCACCGAGCCTGGCGACGATGTCGTTGTCACGAGTGCATTCACGCAGGCGCACGGCGACTTCTTGCAGCACCGCGTCACCGGCGGGATGGCCGAGGGAGTCATTGATCGGTTTGAAGTTGTCCAGATCGATCATCAACAGCGATAGCGCTGGCGAGTGCTCTTTGAGCAACAGCGCATCATCCAGATACCGCGCCAGTTTGTTGCGATTGGGCAGTCCGGTCAGGGCGTCGTGCATCGACAGGTGCTGGATCTGCGCATGGGCAGCGACTTCATCGGTGATGTCGCTGGCGGTACCCCGATAACCAATGACGACATGCTTGTCGAAGATCGAGCGGGCGGACAACCGACAGTGACGCTGCTGGCCGGAGTGGTCGCGGTAGGTGCAACGCAGGTCGCTGGTGTTGCCTTCCTCGGGCAGTTTCCTTAGCCACAATTGCAGTGGCGTGGTGTCGCAAAACAGCAATTCACCAATATCTTGCCCCAGCCAGAAGGTTTGCGGATAACCGGTCACTTCGCTGAACCGCGCGGACAAGTAGGTCAGCGACAGATCCCGATCGACCTCCCAGATCCAGTCCGAAGCGGCTTCCGCCACCGCGCGAAAGCGTTCTTCACTGGCTTCCAGCCCGCGGTTGGCGGCTTCCAATGCCTCGTTCGAGGTCTGCATGACGGCGAAGCTTTGGTCGACGTATTGCGATGAGCGCAAGGCATGCCGAAAGAAATAGGCGGTCAGCAGCATTAACACCACCATCGTCGCGCCGAGGGTAGGCAGCAATGACCCCAACAACTGTTGTCCCGGCCGCTCCATATCGGCAATCAAGCTGTACCCGGTGCTGCCCAGCGGCACCCGGGGGCGGGCCGGGTCAATCGTTTCATCCAGCGCCAGCGTCAGGTTGCTCAGGCCATACTCACTGCCGATCTTGCGTAATTTGGTGGGAGTGAGCTTGTCGACGAATACCAGCACAGAGGTTTGCTGCGCAGCATCTACCGGCCTTTGATCGTTGGGAATGATTGCCGCCGCTGACACCAGCGCTGGCCAGCCTTCAAACAGTGAATAAGTAGTGAAGGGTTGGGTCAGGTCGGCCTGGGTTTGTACGTTATCCAGCAGCGATGTGGCGCTGACTTCGAGGAAGGCCGAGAGATCGGCCTCAAGCATTTGCCCTCGAACCACTGTGTATTTGGTGCGCTCGCGATTGAGTACGAATACGCCGTCATAACCGTCACTGGTGAACAGGGTTTTACCCAGATTCTGCTCGGTGTATGCCCAGTTTGTGTCGACTTGGTTGCTCAGGCGTTCATAGGCCGTTGTCCAGTAGGCATAACTGGTGATGTAGTTCTTCGACGCGGTGATACGGTTTTCCAGGGCGCGGGCTGAATAGAACTTGATTTTGTTGATTTCTTCGCTGTCCAGCTTATCGGCAATTCCGAGCAGGGCGACAGTCGCGGCCATCACCCCGGTGACGAACAATGCGCCGACGGCAATGGCAAGGCGTCGGGTGACCACGCTTTGCCGGGGTGGAGCAGGCGCCGCATAACTGGAAATATCCATTCGCTCGTCCTTGATCCGCAGTCTTCTGAATCTAGAACAATGGCGTGGGCGCGACGTTCAGATTCTTCGTGGTGCAGTGGTCCGAATCTGTAAAAGCGTAGTGAACGTGTTGAGTCTTTGCTCGAATTTATGTGCAGAAATGGGCACCGGCGCACAGTGTGAGGCCCGTGCAGATGGCATGGCGCCGGTCAGCGGCCATTCCCGAAAGCACAAGACTTCCCGCTCAAAAACCGGATAATGGCCGCCATTCGTTTAGCCGTATTCTGGTAATCCCGCATGGAAATCAAGGTCAATTTTCTCGACAACCTTCGACTTGAAGCCAAGTTCGACGACTTCACGGTGATCGCCGATCAGCCTATCCGCTATAAAGGCGATGGCTCGGCACCGGGGCCGTTCGACTACTTCCTGGCATCGTCGGCGTTGTGCGCGGCTTACTTCGTGAAGTTGTACTGCGACACCCGCAACATCCCCACAGACAATATTCGCCTCTCGCAAAACAACATCGTCGACCCGGAAAACCGCTACAACCAGATCTTCAAGATTCAGGTCGAACTGCCGGCGGACATCACCGACAAGGATCGCCAGGGCATCCTGCGCTCCATCGACCGCTGTACGGTAAAGAAGGTCGTGCAGACTGGCCCTGAGTTCATTATCGAAGAAGTAGAAAACCTCGACGCCGATGCGCAAGCCCTGTTGATGCCGCATTCGGGTTCGGAAGCAGGCACCTACATTGCCGGCAAGGATCTGCCGCTGGAGCAGACCATCGCCAACATGTCGGGCATTCTCGCCGACCTGGGCATGAAGATTGAAATCGCTTCGTGGCGCAACATCGTGCCCAACGTGTGGTCGCTGCACATCCGAGATGCGCATTCGCCGATGTGCTTCACCAACGGCAAGGGTGCGACCAAAGAAGGCGCACTGGCCTCGGCGCTGGGCGAGTTCATCGAGCGTCTTAACTGCAACTTCTTCTACAACGATCAGTTCTGGGGCGAAGACATCGCCAACGCAGAGTTCGTGCATTACCCGGACGAGCGCTGGTTCAAACCCGGCCCGAAAGATGCTCTGCCGACCGAGATCCTCGACGAATACTGCCTCAAGATTTATAACCGCGAAGGCGATCTCCTCGGATCGCACCTGTACGACACCAACTCCGGCAACACCCAGCGCGGCATCTGCTCGCTGCCGTTTGTGCGCCAGTCCGACCAGGAAGTGGTGTACTTCCCGTCCAACCTGATCGAAAACCTGTTCCTCAGCAACGGCATGAGCGCCGGTAATACATTGGCTGAAGCACAGGTGCAGTGCCTGTCGGAAATCTTCGAGCGGGCGGTCAAACGCGAAATCCTCGAAGGGGAAATGGCGCTGCCGGACGTGCCGCAGGAAGTGCTGGAGAAATACCCAAGCATTCTGGCCGGCATCAAGGGCCTGGAAGAGCAGGGCTTCCCGGTGCTGGTCAAGGATGCGTCTCTGGGCGGTGAATTCCCGGTGATGTGCGTGACCCTGATGAATCCGCGTACCGGCGGTGTATTCGCCTCGTTCGGCGCGCACCCAAGCCTTGAAGTCGCGCTGGAGCGCAGCCTGACCGAGTTGTTGCAGGGCCGTAGTTTTGAAGGCCTGAACGACTTGCCGCAGCCGACCTTCTCGGGGCAGGCCGTAACCGAGCCGAACAACTTCGTCGAGCACTTCATCGACTCCAGCGGTGTGGTGTCGTGGCGCTTCTTCAGTGCCAAGGCCGACTTCGAATTCGTCGAGTGGGACTTCTCAGGCGAAGGCGAAGACTCCAACGCCGACGAAGCCGCGACACTGTTCGGCATCCTTGAGGACATGGGCAAAGAAGTCTATATGGCGGTCTACGAGCACATCGGCGCCAAGGCTTGCCGCATTCTGGTGCCGGACTATTCGGAGATCTATCCGGTCGACGACCTGATCTGGGACAACACCAACAAAGCCCTGCAATTCCGCGCCGACATCCTCAACCTGCACAGTCTGAGCAAAGTCGGCTTGCGTAACCTGGCCCAAGGCCTGGAAAACAGCGAGCTGGACGACTACACCGACATCACCACGCTGATCGGCATCGAGTTCGACGACAACACGCCGTGGGGCAAGTTGACCATCCTCGAGCTGCGCCTGCTGATCTACCTCGCCCTGCAAAAGTACGATCAGGCCAAAGACCTGGTTGAAGCGTTCCTGCAATACAACGACAACACCGTCGAGCGCGGCTTGTTCTATCAGGCCGTGAACGTGGTGCTGGAGATGGAACTGGACGAAGACCTGGAACTCGCCGACTACGAAGCCAACTTCCGCCGCATGTTTGGTAACGAGCGGATGGACGCGGCGATTGGTTCGGTAAACGGTAGCGTGCGCTTCTACGGCTTGACGCCGACGAGCATGAAGCTGGAAGGTCTGGATCGGCATTTGCGCCTGATCGAGAGCTATAAAAAGCTTCACACGGCGCGGGCTAAAGTCGCGGGTTGACGGTCATCACGTGTGGTGAGGGAGCAGGCTCCTTCTCCACAGGTGCGGTGCAAGGCTTGGGCTCAGTCACGACTGCACCAGCCACTTTTCCATGATGATCGTGCGCTCGGCTCCGTGAAATTCGTCTCGGATTTTGTCGAAACCCAGCGAGGCATAGAAGCCTTCGGCGGTAATGGAGGAGGGCACGCGCAGGCGTTGTGCACCTTCCTTGCTGGCGATTGCCTCAAGGGTCTTCATCAGTATTTTGCCGATTCCGGCACCTTGATGAGACGGCGTAACAAACACGCTTCGAACCACATCCTGATCAAGACTGGCCGTTGCAACGACGTGCTGATCGATTGTCGCGACAAACACTCGACGTTGACTCAACAAGTGCAGGATCGCCGCAGGGGAAAAGCTTCTCTGCACCTGCTCGATGATTTCTTGCGAGTAGTCCTGAGCGTTTGACTCACGCAGGGCCGCGACTACAACTCGGCTGATGGCCGAGGCATCGTCGTCGGTTGCGGTTCGAATCAGAGGATCCATTGAGGCGGCTCCAGGGTTTGCGTTACGTTCCGCGGCGGTAATGCAGGCCTTAGCGCCCGTGCGCCGCGTTAGCCAGTTCCCCGGTATCGACCCGCACAAAAACCGAATCGCCCACCGCCGTCAGCACTTCCCCTGCGAAGACCTCACAGATCACCCGGGTCTTGCGCCCGACTTCCCCTTCGACTTTCGCCCGCAGAGTCAGCGTTACACCCATCGGCGTCGGTTTGATGAACTTGATGCCCAGGTTGCCGGTAACGCAGTCGATGCGGGGCAGGGTGCCGGGCTCGCGGTTCTCTGCACGGTAGTGATAAGCCATTGCCGTCCAGTTGGAGTGGCAGTCGACCAGCATCGCGATCAGCCCACCGTAAACCAGGTCCGGCCAGCCGCAGTATTTGGCGTCCGGCACATGCTCCGCGAGGACGTGCACGCCGTCTTCGTGCCAATGGCTCTTTATATGCAGGCCGTGCGGATTGCTACCGCCGCAGCCGTAACAAACGCCTTGCGGCGCGGCGCTGTCTTGCAGTGAGGTGTCGAGGCTGGACATGGGTGTGGTCATCCTGGTGTGGTGAGGCCGGTCAGGCGCATGCGGCATTCGGCGCCGCGCCGATCCGTTATTGCTCGGGCGCAAGCCATGTATCGACGACCCGTCGATCCAGCTCTTCCCAATACGCCATGCCCAATACCCGCGTGGTGTTCAGCCCGCGTAGATAACCGCGCAACTGATGGGCCGTGTCGCGAATCAGCTGTGGATCGGCGCCGTCTTTGTTCAGCAACACGCTTTCGTACTGGACCAGGTATTCAGCCACTCGCTCGCGGAAATCGGGCAGAACGGCGTCGCGGATCAAGTCAAACGTTCTCAAGGAGGCTTCCTCATTCATCTTTTTCTAGTTGTGATTGAGTGTGTATCAGTCTGCACGTCGGGCAACTATTGCTAGAAGTAATAGTGACCATCAAGAAACGCAAGTTCTGCTTTGTCGGCAATCAGCGGAAAATCGCCTCCATTGAACACGCAGCCAAGGAATTTGCGCGATGAAAACTCTGACTCGACTGGCCCTGGTCGCCCTGCTGATGGGCGCTGCCGCTGCACCGACCTACGCAGATGACGCCCGGTCGTGTCACTTTCAAACCATTACCGGCAGCAGCGCGACGTTGCAGCATTCGCAAACCGTCGGTGTGCTGTACAGCGAAAACACCTTGGACAACCTGCAATACCTCGAGCGCTACCATGACATGGCGGTCAACGGCGCGAAAGATGCGCTGGACTCGCGGATTCGTGAAGCCTTCGTCAATAGTTCCGATCCGGAACTGGCGATTGACTGGTTGATGAGTTCGTTGCAGCAGCAGTTCTTGTCCGTGACCGTTTACGACAGCCTTGATGCCTTGGTCCAGGCTCATCCGGATGTGGTGGTCAAGCTCGACACCTTCAACCGCCTGATGACCCAACGCAACAGCCTGGTCGAAGCGCGTTTCACCGCTCGTTTCTACGACGCCGACCTGCAATACATCGGCAAGGCCGAAGGTGCCGTGGAAAAGCAGCTGCCTTCTGCCTGGGTGCAGAACCAGGCAGCGCCGCACATCGCCGCGCAGATCGAGAAGCAACGCGACTTGCAACTCAACGCACTGAAGCAATTCGACAGCTCGCTGAAAGCGTTGGTGTCGGCAAGCTGAACACTTAAAACATAAATGGCAACGGCGGCGCCGTGAAGCTGGAACGTTGCCGGTTGAACCGAACCTTTATTTTCAGGATTACACCGATGCGTCCTTTATTCGTGCCTGCCATGGCTTTTGCTTCCTTGTTGCTCGCCGGTTGCGCCTCCGCACCGAACGACCCGACGCTGACCTTGCAGACCAGCAAGACGCCGGCGCAATACGCCGATTGTGTTGTGCCGAAACTGCAGGGCAGTGCGATGAACCCGACCGTCTCGCAAACCCAGCGCAGCTACCGGATCGTGGTGCCAAGCAAGGTGGCAGCGGACAACGTGCTGGAAGCCTACAAGGCCGGCAATGGCGGCAAGGTGTTTCTCTACGAGCGTCACCTGCTGGCCTCGAACTTCATGCCATCGAGTTTTGAACGGGCAGCTCAGGATTGCATCTGATTTCGCCCGGTAAACGTATCTGACAGAGCTCCTTTGGTTGGCCGCAACCAACCAATTCTTTGCCCCGCGCCTTCACTCGGTCGCGGGGCTTTTTTTTGCCCGAAGTAGCCTCTCAACCCTGTGGCGAGGGGATTTATCCCCGATGGGCGCGCAGCGGCCCTTTCTTTTTGGGCTGCTACGCAACCCATCGGGGATAAATCCCCTCGCCACAGAGCCCTTGATACGGTGATTTTCCCCACACAGGAAGACAGGTTGCCTGGCTCCTGTAACATGTCATCTCTCACTTCCCCACGAGCATTGAAAATGGACTCTCACTCGATTCTGGCGTTTACCGTGGTTGCCGCGATTGCCATCGCCAGCCCGGGCCCCGCGACACTCATGGCGATCAACAACAGTCTTGCCCATGGACAGCGCAGCACAATCTGGTCATCGCTGGGCAATGCCAGTGGCCTGTTTTGCCTGTCGGCCGCCGCAATGTTGGGGTTGGGTGCTTTGCTGGCCAGTTCCGAGTGGCTGTTCAATGCGGTGAAGATCATCGGTGCCGGTTATCTGTTCTACCTCGGGGTCAAGCAGTTGTTCAGAAAAGGCCCGATGCTGCCGGACGGTATCGAGGGTGCCGCGAACAGGCCACGACCGACTCGCGGCAAGCTCTACAAGTCGGCTTTCCTGACGGCAGTGACCAACCCCAAGGCGACGATGTTTTTCACGGCGCTGTTCCCGCAGTTCATCGATCAGGGCGCAGCGTTGCTGCCGCAATTTCTGATCCTCACCTCGATCTTCATGGCGTTGTCAGTGTCGTCGTTGAGCGTCTATGCGGCGCTGGCGTCCCGGGCCAAGGGCGTGTTGACTCGCCCGGCGCTGTCTCGTTGGGTGAGCAGGGTGGTGGGGACGACGTTCATCGGTTTCGGTGCGGCGATCCTGACGATGCGCCGGCAGGCGGCATAAACGCGGGGCGTCAGCTCAAACCCATTTGAACTGAGCCGGGAATCGCGCTATGAAGCGGGTTCCTGATTGGATGTCTGATGTGACGCTCAGGCTGCCGTTGTGCGCCGTCGCGATCTGCGACGCGATATAGAGCCCCAGTCCCAGCCCTTCATCGCGCTGCCCGGCTTCGGATCGGGAAAAAGGCTCGAACAACAGTGGCATCAACTGCGCTGGAATCGGCGTGCCCTGGTTGGTCAGCGAGATGACGATCTCGTTGTTCTCGGAACAGGCGTTGAGGATGATCGGTGTGCCGGTTGACCCATGAGTGACCGCGTTCCCCAGTAAATTGGAGAGCAATTGGCTGATGCGCAAAGTATCGCAATAGACACCTGCCGGTATGTCCAGCGCATGCACGAACGTTGCCTGCGGATGGGAGGCCTGGACTTCTTCTAGTGTCAGCAGCAACGTCTTCTGCAAGTCATCCACTAACTTTCGCTGCACCGGAATCCCGCCGCCCAGCCGTCCCCGGGCAAAATCGAGGATGTTCTCGATCAGCACGCCCATGCGCACAGAGCTGTGGCGGATCGCCGCAAGCAAATTGAGCGAACGCTTGTCTTCGGTTTTGCTTTCGAGCAGGTCGGCGCTCATGCGAATGGCGCTCAGTGGCGTGCGCAGGTCATGCCCCAGTACCGCGATGAATTGCTCGCGCAGCCTGCCAAGCTCATTGGCCGTGTCCAGAGCGGTTTTGGTGGCTTGAAGATGGCTTTGAGTGTCGAGACTCATGGCAATCAGTTGGGCAAAGAGCGTGAGCGTCTTGGCGATGGCGGGTTCTTCAAGATTCGCCGGGACCGAGTCGATGGCGCAAAGCGTGCCGAAAAAATCACCGTTGGCTTTCACTATCGGAATGGAAATATAGCTCTCCAGTCCATAGGTTTTTGGCGTGTGATGCTGTGAAAACACCGGGTGGGCACTGGCATGGCCAAAAATCACCGGCTGTTGGTGTTGCCGGATCTCGTGACAGATGGTCGATTCGAGGACCAGCTCGCCGCCAGGCTTGAGTCCGAAATCGATCGAGTCGTCGACTGCGCACGCCACCCAGTTCTTATCGGTGACGCGAGCAACCGCAGCGAAGCGCATGCCAGTGAGGTGTTTGACCATGCTCAGGATCACGGGCACCGCGTCAATGCTGCGGATGGCGTCGATGTCTGCGGCAAATTCTGGAGGGGGCATGGGGCGGCACTTCGAAATGATCTCGCTCAGAGACTATCTCTAATTGCCGAACATGACTAATTGGTGAGGCAAAAAAGGGTACCGCGGATTTCCCGGGCGCCCTTTGCGGCTGTGCCGAGGGTGTTAAGCCACTCAGAACTTGTATTTGGCGGTCAGCATGTAACTGCGCGGATTGCCGTAGTTTTCGGTAGAGCCCCACGTGACGTCGGTGCCGATGGCGGAGTAGTAGACACGATCGAAGATGTTGTTCGCGTTGACCTGCAGATCCAGGTGTTTATTGACTTCGTAGCCAGCCATCAAGTCGGTAATCGCGTAACTGCCCTGTTCAAGGCGATAGCTGCCATTGGTCAGCGCGATGTCGTTGTACATGCGGCTTTGCCAGTAGACGTTGCCACCGACGCGGAATTTTTCCAGTGGTCCCTGGAGGCGGTACAGGGTGGAGACTTTGAACAAGTGCTCAGGCGTGTCGGTTTCGAAACGCTGATTATTGTTAGCTGGGTCTGCGTCCTTGATGTAGTGGGCGCGGGTGTAGGTGTAGCCGGCGCCGACCTGCCAGTTTTCGGTGAGTGCGCCTTGCAGTTCAAGATCAATGCCTTGGCTGCGGACTTTGCCAGATGCGCTGTAGCAGGTCATGACCGGGCAACCCAACTGATTTTCCGAGAGGGTTGAGCGGTTGGTCTGATCCATCTGGAACACGGCCAGGCTGGCGTTAAGTGCACCGTTGAAATATTCGCCCTTGATGCCGACCTCGTAGTTTTCACCCACGATCGGCTCCAGCAGCTTGCCGGAGATATCTTTCTGGGTTTGCGGCGTGAAGATGTCGGTGTAGCTGGCGTAAACGGAGTAGTGGTCGTCGAGTTTGTAGATCAGGCCGGCATATCGCGTCAGGTTGCGGGTGACTTTGTAGTCGCCATCGCCAGTGCGGTCATCGTTGTCATACCAGTCCAGGCGGCTGCCGAGGATCAGCGTCAGCGGATCGGCCAGACTCAGGCGGGTGGTCAGGTAAACGGCATCTTGTGTGGTGACGTTGCGGGTTTTGCCGTCACGCACAAAATCGGGTTTTGGCGCCCCGATTGGCCACGCGGTGGTGTAGGGATCGTATTCCTTGGAGGTCGCATCGTAGACACGGTTGCTGGCACCCACGACCAGTTCGTGGGTGCGGCCGAAGGCTTCGAACGGGCCGTTGGCGAACGCATCGACAGCGGTCTGCTTGTCGGTGTTGTGCGATTGGTACGCCGTGGTTTCCAGAGGGCCGGCGTAACGCGACAGGTAAGTGCCTGAGAATTCGCCGTTTAGTGTCGAGGACGAACCGGCTACGTGGAGTTTCCAGTCGTTGTCGAAGCGGTGTTCGACTTCACCGAAGACCGTGTCGATCTGCAGCTTCTTGTTCTCCCAATCGGAGCCACCGTAGGTGGAGCGGGGCAGATCGAGGTGGTGGCCGTTGGTGCCGATCGGCAAGCCGCCCCAGAAATAGTTGGTCTGTTCGTTCTGACGGGAGAAACCCAGGGTCGCGGTGGTGCTGTCGCTCAGGTCGGCTTCACCGATGGCATAGAACAAACCGTGATCGTTTTCTTCTTTGTCGCGGAAGCTGTCGGCGCCCTGATAGGAACCCACAACACGGCCACGCAACGTGCCGCTTTCGTTCAGTGGGCCGGAGGCGTCGATCTCGCCGCGGTAATCATCCCAACTGCCCGCTGCGCCGGTCAGCGTCACTTGCGGCGTGAATGTCGGGCGTTTGCGCACCATGTTGATCGCGGCAGACGGGTTGCCGGCACCGGTGACGAGACCGGTCGCACCGCGCACGATTTCAACCCGGTCGAACATTGCAAGGTTCGGTTGCACCGCCATCGTGTACGGCGAATAAGAACTCGGCAGGCCGTCGTACATGATGTTATCGATGTCGAAACCGCGAGACTTGTAGGTCTGTCGGCCCGGACCGCCGGCCTGACTGAGGAATAACCCCGGCGTTGCCCGCACCACATCGTTGATGCTGGTCATGGCCTGATCGTCCATGCGCTGGCGGGTGATGACGGTCACTGCCTGAGGCGTTTCGCGCAGGGTCAGCGACAGCTTGGTCGCGGTCTGCATCGGGCCGGTGGTGTAGGACTGCGAACCTTCAGTGGTGCTGCTCATCTGCGTGGCGCCGATTTCGGTCGCGCCGAGTTCCAGCGTGGTCGGTGCAACGGCGTTTTCAGGCGTGGATGTCGCAGCCTCGTCAGCCATGGCAGGCGCGATGCTGGCCGCGCAGATAGCCAGTGCCAACAGGTTAGGTGAAAGGTGCGAGCGGCGGTGAATGGTGTGAAACGACATCAATCTGCTTCCCCAAATGATACGAAAACGAATCCAGTGCAAGTGCTTGTAGGAATTATTCGCATTAGTGTGTCAGATGGTTCCGCTCGAAGAAAGCTGTACGGCTCAGATAGTTAACAAGATTTTCACATCTGCGCGGGTGCGCAACATCGGGAAGTCCACCGAGCTAGAGCGGTCGGCGGGCGTTGGCAGGCTGAGGAGGTCTGGATCGAGGGTCAACGCAGCGCCTGAAATGGCGCTGCTATTGAGATGGCGTTACGAGTGGGAGAGAGGGGCGTTCAGGTCATCGGCCTGATGACGTTCAGGCACCTGAGTCGCCTCATCGCCCCACGTCCGATTGACGCGCAACCCGCGAACGACCGCAGGCCGATTGGCGATCTCCTCTGCCCAGCGCTGTACATGGGTGTACTCCTGCGCCGAAAGGAACTCCGCCGCCGAATACACATTGTTGCGCACCAGTTGGCCATACCACGACCAGACCGCAATGTCGGCAATGGTGTAGCTGTCACCGGCAAGGTAAGGGCTTTCGGCGAGGCGCCGATTGAGCACATCCAGTTGTCGCTTGGTTTCCATGGTGAAGCGATTGATGGGGTATTCCATTTTCTCTGGTGCATAGGCATAGAAGTGCCCAAACCCCCCGCCCAGATAAGGCGCCGAGCCCATCTGCCAGAACAGCCAGTTGAGAGTTTCGGTGCGTCCAGCCGGATCCTTGGGCAGGAAGGCGCCGAACTTCTCCGCGAGATAAAGCAGGATCGAACCCGACTCGAAGACACGAACCGGTGGCTCGACGCTGCGGTCGAGCAGCGCGGGAATTTTCGAGTTCGGATTGATATCGACAAAACCGCTGGAGAACTGATCGCCCTCGCCAATGCGGATCAGCCATGCGTCGTATTCGGCGGCGGTATGCCCCAGCGCCAGCAACTCCTCAAGCAGGATGGTCACCTTCACGCCATTGGGGGTGGCCAGCGAATAGAGCTGCAACGGGTGCTTGCCGACTGGCAGCGTTTTCTCATGCGTCGGCCCGGCAATCGGGCGGTTGATGCTGGCGAACTGGCCGCCGGACGGCGCTTCGTTTTTCCAGACCTTGGGCGGAACGTAGGGCGCTTTACTCATGAAATTGGCCTCGTCGATTGCTGGCTGAGATGAAGTGAGATAGACACCGTATGGAAAAATGTTGGCGGGTGCCAGTGAAGTCCGGTTATTTCACGTTGCCGGCAGACCTGTCCAAAAACTCGGTAATCAGCGCAATCGTCTGCGCCTGGATCACCGGGCGTGGACGTCCGCCGTCGCCATCGGTGCAGATGATGCCGTCACCGGGGGCGTCTTCTTCGAGCATTGCGATCGCGCCGGGTTTGCACAGCGACAGAAAACTGAAATGGCTGGCGTCGCTGATCTCGACATACTGGCTGGAGGTTTTCGGCAGACGCTTGGCCAGGTCGGCGGATTCCAACTCGGCGGGTAAGTCTTGGGACGGCACGCCTGCGGCAATTACCAACACCGGCACTTGCAGCGCCGCGAGGCTGTCATCGGTGAAGCCGCGTGACAGGCCCAAATCCAGCGAAACCACGGCCGTCACGCGCTTATCGCGTAAATCGGCGGCCAGTCGAGCCTTCGATGCCGGGTTACTGGCGGGATTCATCTGTTGGTAAACCGAGCAACTGGCCAGTTGCGAATGGACTTTGCATTCCCGTGCATAAAGCTCTGTGTCGAAACGAGCGCCGGCGATTTCCAGGCCGGTCCAGCCGCCCAGTGAATGGCCTGCGACGGCAATACGACGCTGCGCGACTGCGCCGAACTTTTCCGGTTGAGCCGTCACCGCATCGATGGCTCGGCTGATGTCCACGGGGCGCTGCCATAACTGCGCCGCCGCTTCAGGGCTGCGGTCATGGGTGGTACTGCCGGGATGATTGACTGCCGCGACGATGTAACCCTGATGCGCCAGTGCACTGGCCAGCCACGCCTGGTTGCCCCAATTGCCGCGGTAACCGTGTGAGAGCACCAGCAATGGATGCTCGCCGCTGACGGGTGGCGCATTGTCGACAGCCAGGACACCGACAAACGCCGGATTGTCGGCGATCAGTTTTGGTGTGGCAGTGCTTGCACCGGCGGGGTACCAGACGACCATTTCCAGCGGGCGTTCATTGTTCGCGTCCGGCAACTTGAGGCTCTGGAAACCGATCGGGTTTTCGTCAGCGAATGCGCTGGTGCTCAGGCAAATGAGCAGCAGAGAACCGAGGGCTTTTTTCATTGTTTTTATCTTCCGTGATGGGGCCGATTGGCGAGGTGGACTTTGCCTCAACCCGAGCGTTTCAGCGAGTGTCTTCGAGCGCCCCGGCGACAATTTCCTCTATCGGCCAGCGTACGTTCAAATGTTCCGTCAAATAATCCATGAAGGCCTTGGCCTTGCCGGTCATCGCCGCACGCTCCTGCACACAGGCGTAAATCTCCATCGGCTCGACCACCGCGTGTGTTGCGTTATCGCGCTGTTCGAACAGCGGCAGCAGTTGCCCGCTTGCCAGATAAGGCGCTGCCACGAACTCCGCCAGTCGCGTAATCCCCGCACCGCTGATTGCCATCTGCGTCAGTGCATCGATGTCGTCACTGATGGCGGTGGCATTGATGCTCGCGTCGTAACGCTGGCCGTCACGCAGAAAACTCCAGCGCAAAAAGCGCCCGTCCAGCGGGTAACGAAATGCCAGGCACGCGTGGTTTTGCAGATCGTCCGGCGATTGCGGCACGCCGGCGCGCTCCAGATAAGCAGGGGCTGCGCAGAAGATGAAGGGCAAGGAGACGATCTTGCGTGCAACGATGCCGTCTTCCAGTTGTGGCTTGATCCGCAGGCTCAGATCGATGCCGTCCTGGATGTGGTTGATCTTGCCGTCGGTGGTCGACAACTCAATGAGCAGGCGCGGGTGTTGTGCGGCGAAACCGGCGATCAGAGGTGCCAGCACATGGCGTCCGAAGGCAGAGGTCGAGGCAATGCTCAGGCGGCCTTGCAGTTCGCTTGCTTCATCGCTGATTGCACTTTGCGCCGACTCCAGATCCGCCGCGATGCGCTTGACCTTGTCGTAGTACACCGCGCCGTTTTCAGTCAGCGCCATGCTCCGCGTCGTGCGTTGCAAAAGCTGCACGCCCAGGTGCGCCTCAAGCCGATTGATCGTCTGACTTACCGCCGCCGCACTGACGCCCAGTATCTTGGCGGCACCGACGATGGAGCCCGATTCCACCACTTTGATAAAACTGGCAATTGCCGCTAACAGATTCATCCATGGCCTGCGCAATAGGGGTTGATTCGTAAGTTCTGCTTTATAAAGCACCTACGGGGAGCCGTCTAGTTGAGGGCAGTCGGCTTTGCTAAGGTGCCTGCTCCCTGTCAATGGATGGAAAAGCCATATGAATCAAAGAACGAGCTCCGATGCCTTGTACGTCAACCGGCGCAAGCTGTCAGCGCGTGCGACACCCTATGTGTTCGCGTTGTATATGGCGACAATCATGGCGTTCCTCATGTCGTTGGTGATCACGGCCTCCAACTCCGGCATTGATAACAACTACCTGAGTAATACGTTGCATGCCTATAAGCTGGCGATGCCGGTGGCATTCCTGTGCATCCTCGTCGTGCGGCCCATCGTGATCAAACTGGTGGCGTTGACTGTGCATCCGCACCTCCCGCGCTGACCTGTTCCCGGACAATCAATCGAAACTTCGCCGTCAGCCCGACTGTCCAGACCCGTAACACGACCTCTGTAGGAGCTGCCGCAGGCTGCGATCTATTGATCTTGAAAAACAAAGATCGCAGCCTGCGGCAGCTCCTACATTGGAAAACGGAGATACCCATTTGATTTTCATCGGCTGTGCAGGCTGGAGTCTTGGGCTGGGGTGAGGGGGTAAATCCAATTGATTCCGCGAACCTCAATTCCCGTCCGCCACCTTGCGCTCAATCTCATCCACCTTGCGCTGCAACTCTTCGGCATCCTGCTCTTTGACACGATTAGACGACGGCGTGATGACGTCATCCACCGCCCTTATGTCGTCGTCCCTTTCCTCAAGATCTCGCTCGATTACGTTCACCGGTTTACCGGACGTATCGGTAGGCGGGGCGTTCGGGGCTTTGTTGTCGTTGCTGTTCATATCGTTGACCTCCGTGGGTGTAAACATTGGAGGCAGCGTTGTGGCGAGTGTTCGATTTTTCTACGGATATCGGAATGAACGGCGCTGAACCATAAAGCACCTGCAGGCGCTGCCGAATTCCGCACTCGACAGCGCCTGCAGGTGGACAGCATCAATCCTTCAGTATGTCGCGATCCTTGGTTTCCGGCAGGAAGAACGTGCCGAGTATCGCCGTCATCACCGCAATCACGATCGGGTACCACAAGCCGTAGTAAATATCCCCGGTGGCCGCGACCATCGCGAACGCCACGGTCGGCAGGAAACCGCCAAACCAGCCGTTGCCGATGTGATAGGGCAGTGACATGGAGGTGTAGCGGATGCGGGTCGGGAACAGTTCGACCAGCCATGCCGCGATTGGCCCATAAACCATGGTCACGTAGATCACTAGAATGGTCAGCAGGAGCAGCACCATCGGGTAGTTGGTTTTCGCCGGATCGGCTTTTTCCGGATAACCGGCGTCCTTCAGTGCAGTGCCGAGGCTGGCAGTGAAGGCGTCGTTACGGGTCTTGAAGTCGGCGGCCGGCAGGGCGCTGCCCTCGAAACTCTCGATCACTTTGTCGCCAATGCGCACCTGCGCCACGGTGCCGGGTTCGGCCTCGATGTTTTCATAAGGGATCGCCCGTTTCGCCAGTAACGTTTTCGCGAGGTCACAGGAGCTGGTGAATTTGGCCTTGCCCACCGGATCGAACTGGAACGAACACTGATCGGAATTGGCGATCACCTTGACCGGGTTTTTCTCCTGGGCGATGAACACGTCGGGGTTCCCGTACTGAGTCAGCGCATGGAAGATCGGGAAGTAGGTCAGCGCGGCCAGAATGCAGCCGACCATGATGATCGGTTTGCGGCCGATACGGTCGGACAGGCTGCCGAAGATCACGAAGAACGGTGTGCCGATCAGCAGTGAGCCGGCGATCAGCAGGTTGGCGGTTTGCGGGTCGATCTTCAGCGTCTGCAGGAGGAAGAACAGCGCGTAGAACTGCCCGGTGTACCAGACCACGGCTTGGCCGGCCGTGCCGCCGAGCAACGACATGATCACCACTTTGAGGTTGTCCCAACGGGCGAACGACTCGGTCAGCGGCGCCTTGGACGCCTTGCCTTCGGCCTTCATTTTCTGGAACACCGGCGACTCGCTCAGTTGCAGGCGGATATACACCGAGACGATCAACAGCAGGATCGACAGCAGAAACGGAATCCGCCAGCCCCAGGCTTCGAACGCTTCGGTACCCAGCGCGGTGCGGCAGGCCAGGATCACCAGCAGCGAGAGAAACAGGCCGAGGGTCGCTGTAGTTTGAATCCATGAAGTGAAGAAACCGCGTCTGCCTGGTGGCGCATGTTCAGCGACGTAAGTGGCCGCGCCACCGTACTCACCGCCCAGCGCCAGGCCTTGCAGCAATCGCAGGGTGATGAGGATCACGGGCGCGGCGACACCGATGGTTGCGTAGCCCGGTAGCAAACCGACGATAGCCGTAGAGACACCCATGATGACGATGGTGATCAGGAACGTGTGTTTGCGCCCGATCATGTCGCCGAGGCGACCAAACACGATCGCGCCAAACGGCCGCACGGCGAATCCGGCGGCGAAGGCGAGCAGGGCAAAGATAAACGCCGTGGTCTCGTTGACGCCGGCGAAAAAGTGCTTGGCGATGATCGCCGCGAGTGAGCCGTAGAGGTAAAAGTCGTACCACTCGAACACCGTCCCAAGGGACGAGGCAAAGATGACCTTGCGCTCCTCCTTGGTGATGCCGCCGCTGCGGGGTGGACTGCCTGTGGATGCTGTGTCGATTGTGGCCATAGGTGTTCTCCGTCGTGCTTATTGTTGTAGGCCGGAGTTCCACATATCGCTTATTGCACTCTGGCCTTGTGGCATCTGTCGCCATTGCTCTCGCGTAAAGCGTGCACAGTCTGACCGCCGCGCATTGCTGCGCGGTTTCCTGAAGCATAATCAGCTTCTGGCAGATATCCACTCGTGCACTTGCCCGCACTGGCAATTAAAGATCACTCGCCAGCAGCCGATAGCAGCCGATCAGCACACAATCAAGAATCCACTTTTCAGGGAAGATGCCCATGAATGCTTCATTGCAGAGCGCTGCCGCGCAAATCCGTCAGGCTGTGCGGGTCGCCACCGAAGGTCTGGTAGGGCGAGAGCAATTGGCCGAGCTGATCGTGCTGGCCGCTGTGGCACAGGAGCACATTCTGGTCATCGGCCCGCCGGGTACCGCCAAAAGCGCCGTGGTGCGGCGAGTGGCGCAATCAATGGGGGGGCGTTATTTCGAATATCTGCTGGGGCGTTTCACCGAGCCGTCGGAGCTGTTTGGCGCGGTCGACCTGAAAAAGCTCCGGGAAGGTACGGTCGAAACGGATGTCAGCGGCATGCTCCCGGAAGCCGACATCGTCTTTCTCGACGAAGTTTTCCTCGGCTCGACGGCGATCCTCAACACCTTGCTCGGTGTACTCAACGAACGCCGCTTCCGCCGCGGCCATACGCAGATTCAGTGCCCGTTGAGGGTCTGCGTCGGTGCCTCCAACGGCTTGCCGGACGATGAAGCGCTGGCGGCGTTTGGTGATCGTTTCCTGCTGCATCTGTTCGTCGAATCGGTACCGGACAATCAGCTCGAAGCGATGCTCGCAGGCGGTTGGCAGTCCGAGCAACGACCGGTTCAGCAGTTGTTGGGCCTGAGCCAATTGGACACTCTTGGCCAGGCGCTGAAGAATGTCGATCTGGGCGCCGTCCGCCCGGCGTTGGCCCAAGCCATCCGCCGTCTGCGTGAGGCCGGTATTCAGTTGTCGGACCGGCGCATCGTCAAATCCCAGCGCCTGATCGCCGCCGCCGCGTTGCTGGGCGGGCGACTCGAAGCCAGCGAAGCGGATCTGTGGCCGCTGCTGTACGTGCTGCCGACCAAAGAAACCCAGCAGCATGGTCGCGAAGTACTGCGCGAAATTTTCGCCCAGTCCAATAACAGTCATTTGTTCAGCGCCGTGGAAGAAGCCACCTTGCAGCCGATGTCGCGGCTCAGTCGCTTGCTGGAAACCGGCGAGGATTATCTGGCGCGTACCGAGCCACCGGGCAGCGCCTTGCTCGAAGGCCTGCTGCGCGAAATCGACGCCAATTTCAATGATCAGACCATTCCGTCGCAGTTGCAGGAAGTCCGTGGTCAGGTGGCGCGTCTGCTGACGTCTGCGGCATGACGGTCAAACCGATGAGTTGGGCCTGGCAGTCACGGCGCACGCCGGTCGAACCCCAAGCCGCGGTGGCCTGGGGCGAGGTCGCGCGGCGTTTGCACGCACGGTTACTGTTGGTCCCCGAGGAACAGGCCGGGCGTCTGCAGGCTACGGCCAATCGTGACGTGTTGGTGGTGGCCGGTGTCGCAGCGGACCTGCCGTGGGTCGACGGCGTGGCGTATGCGGCGATGGACGAACGTGCACCGGGGCTGTGGCTGCCAACCAGTTGGGAGCCCGACCGGCCGACAGATCTGCTGGGGCAGGCGCTGTCCAATAGATTCGCGCGGGCGCCGCTGCTGCTCTGGCGTGAGCCAGCCGCCGTGATGCCGCTGGATCGTTTGTTGCCGGTGACTGCGCAGCATTTGCAGCGCATTGATGCTTATTGGGCGGGTCGCTGATGCAATTACCGCAATCTCTGCAACCCTGGCGCGACTGGCTGCAATGGTTTGCCCCAGAACAACTGCCGCTGTTTGCTGATCTGTTCGGGCGTCTGGATCCGGTGCTGGGTCCACTGCGCGGCCAACAGCAGGGCGGTGTGCCCGAGCCCGATGGCTTGGCTGATCTGCAACGTCGTGGCCCTTATGAGCGGTTGTTGTCGAGTGAGTGGCTGTTGGCCGACGAAGTGCCTGACGAGTTTTTGCGCCGGGCCGCGGTGGGTGAACACCTGTTCCTTGCGCCGCAATATCGCTCGCATCAGGCCAGCCGCTTGATGGTCGTGCTGTTCGATGCCGGGCCGCTGCAACTGGGTGCCGCGCGTCTGGTGCACATGGCCTTGCTGATCCTGCTTGCACGTCGCGCCAAAGACGCCGGCGCCGAGCTGCGCTGGGGCGTTTTGCAGCAGGCGCCACAACTGCATTCGCTCGACAGTGCAGCACAGCTCAAACGCTTGCTCAGCGCCCGTACCTTCAAAACCGTTGACACCGGGCACTGGCAGGCCTGGCGTGACGGATTGAATGCGCAACCGGAGCCCGTCGGCGAATGCTGGCTGGTGGGCCAGCGCTTGCCCGCGACCGAAGGCTTGTCCTGCACCCATCGCGTCCAGGTATCGCGCAGCCTCGACGGACGCAGTCTGTCGGTGGCGCTGCAAGCGGCCGGCGCTCGTCGAGTGTCGCTGCCGCTTCCCGACGAACGCCTGGCCTTGCAGTTGCTCAAAGGCCAGTTCGAAGGCGAAGTGGCGATGGCCGCACCGACCGCGAAAGCCCGCGTACCGCGTGTGTCGCTGACCTTGCAACCGGTGATTTCCAGCGCGGGTACGCATGTCGCCCTGAAACTGCTAGGTGAGCCCGGCATGGTGGTCATCAAGCTGCCGGTGCACAACCAGAAGAAGCCCCTCGAAATCCGCCAGAGTCTGTGGTCTGCCAGGCAAACGGCATTGGCGGCGATGTTCAACGGCAAGGCCTTGGGCACTGTCTTGAGTGATCAGGAGCAATTGACGTTCTGGAGCATGCCCGGGCTGAAACCGGTCGACAAACCGGGCCTTGAAGAACTCAAGCTGCCGCCGGGCACCGCTTCGCTCCTGCCGGTAGCCGGGTTGCGCAATAAATCGACGGGCCGATTGTTTCTGCTCGACAGCCAGGGCCATCTGGCGTTCTGGGTAGTGGAAACCGGCCGTACGCCGGCTAAACCCAAAACGCGGCACACCTACCGGCTGGCGGCGAACGTGTCGAGCATGGCCAAGGTTGACAGTGACGTCGTGGCGTATGCGCGCCGTGAGGGTGATCGGTTGCACACGCACTCGGTCAACGCTGACGGCGATGTCACGGCGGCGTATGTGGTGGGGCTCGCTGGGCAAGTCGATCAGGTGCTGTTTGCCGCCAGTCCCCTGTGGCGCAAGGGCTTTGGCGGTTGCGCGGTGTTGAGGATGAGCGACGGGTGCGAAAGTTGGGGCGTGGTGTCAGCCAAGGGCGCGGCCTCGGAAATCGAACGCATCGTGCTGACCCCCGGCTGGAAGGGCGTTGGTTTGCTTCAAGAAGACAACGAGCGTTATTCACTGTTGTTGCTCGCCCCCAACCAGCACGCTATCGCCGTGTACTGCGAAGGCGCACAGCACGTGTTGTTTACCACCGCCGACCCCATCGTCAAATACAGCTTCTGCCCGCTGAGCGGCTTGATCGCTGTGTTGACCAAGGCCCGCGAACTGCTGGTGTACGCGGTGCCGCAACGTCTCCTGCGTTTGCAGATCATTTGTAATGAACATCCGGAATACAAGGACGGCAGCGATGCTTGAACATGACACAGCATTGATCCGCCGTCCGCTGTTGACCGGCCATCAACACATTGAAGGCCTGTGGTTCGCCGCCGAGCGTTGCAGCGAGGCCGAACGCGCCGTCCTGCTCCTCGAACACTGGCAAACCGAGGCCCGGGCCTACCGTTTCGCCGACGGTGATTTGTTGCGCTTTCGCCAGCCCATCGCCGTGCAATGCGAGGCGTTGACCGGTTGGCCGCTGATTCGTCAAGGCACCGCACTGTGTTCGGCGCTGCTCGATCCGCAGGAAATGCGCAACCTGCCGGCTGCCGACCTTTGGCTGGTGCGCGGCAGTCACGTCAGTGCCCTGCATTTGCGCGATGCCGTGGCCCTGGCACCGGGTGACTGGCTTGACATCAATGGCCTCACCTTGCTCGACACCTATGACTGTCGCAACGTGCTGCCGGAGCCAGTGCTCGAGCCCGTGGCCGTGGTCACCGACGTCCGGGAAATTCTCGGCGACGCGTTGCGTCCGGTCAGCCCCGAGCAGGCACAGGTCATGAAAGCGTTGCTGGAACGTCAACAAAATGCGGCGAAGGAGCCGGTCTATAAAGCCGTCACTGCGAAAGAGACGGGGTGGACTCAATCGGCTGACACGCCTTTGCCGTGGCTGAAGCTCAGTGTGACCCTGGTGATTCTGATAGCGGTTTTCTGGATGGGGTCGCAGGGGCAAAATCCTGGCCTGCAAGGCTTGCCAGCGAAGACAGCGTCGCCGGTCTCGGTGCAAATCAGCGCCATTGTGGTCGGGACATTGATCGGTGGGATTGCCCTGACTCTGATATTGGCCGGGCTGCGCCACCTGTTGCGCCGGCCAGTGCCCGTACGGCCTTCGGCTACCCGTGCCGCCGAGCCCGGCATCGAAGCCCGCGCCACACCGGTCAAAGCCAAACCGCCGCGCTGGCGGCGCTGGGTGACGCGTTTGACTGAAAATTCGCGTCTGTCGGC
Source organism: Pseudomonas sp. NPDC087639 (assembly GCF_044743385.1). Taxonomy (NCBI): domain Bacteria; kingdom Pseudomonadati; phylum Pseudomonadota; class Gammaproteobacteria; order Pseudomonadales; family Pseudomonadaceae; genus Pseudomonas; species Pseudomonas sp. NPDC087639. The sequence continues at coordinate 54,993 of NZ_JBIUWI010000004.1, forward strand.
TCTGTATGGCAAGCGTCAGGCCGCCTACATGCGGCGCATGCTCGAGATGTTCGAGGACGGCGATTTCGAAGAGGCGCTGCGTCACGCGATTCCATTGGGTAGCGAGCAGAGCAGCGGCGAGCAGTCGTTCGGTACGCCGCAGCGCCGTGAGGATCTGATGATCGACCACGGCCGTGGACCCACGCGTTCGATCAGGTTCGAACACGACATGGAAATGCATCTGCGTCAGGTCTACCGGCAGACCTTTGAGCGCCTCGATCGCGCGGGCCGTATTGAGGAAGCGGTCTTCGTGCTTGCCGAGCTGCTCAAGGTGCGTCAGGAGTCGCTCGACTATCTCGAGAAGCATGGACGGCTGCAACAAGCCGCCGACCTCGCGCTGGCCTGGGATATGCCGTCTGCGATGATCGTGCGCCTGCTATGTCTGGCCGACAACTGGCAGCGCGCCTTGCTGGTCGCCCGGCGTGACAACGCGTTTGCGGCCGCCGTGACATTGCTGCAAGGCAAGTGGCCGGACAGCGCCGACCGTTTGCGTCTGGAATGGGCCGAATCGCTGACCCGCCAGGGCCTCTGGCTGCAAGCCGTCGAGGTGATATGGCCGCTGACCGCGGAGCGCCAACGCGCTGCCCAGTGGCTGCTGGATGCTGAAGCGGCGGGGGGGACGCTGGCGTTGGGCGCATTGGTGAAACGTGCGGCGCTGTTGCCCGATACCTTGCAGGCTTACGCCGAGTGGGTCGAGCAACTGCGCGATGATCCGGCACGTCACGCCGAGCGCGCGGCATTGGCCGAGATATTGTTGCAGCACAAGACGCACGCGAGTGCACTGGCCTGGCTGGCCGGTGCCATCGTGCACGCGGTGCTGGCCGACCAGATTGACGGCCATTGTCGCTTGACGCATCTGCAATTGCAGGCACTGGTCAGCATGAGCAAGGACAAACTGTTGCAGGCCGACCTGCCGGGGGCGTTACCGACCCTCGCCGCGAGGGTCTCGCTGTCGCAAGTGGGTGAGCCACTTGAATGGACAGCCCCGTTCATGGGCAACCGCAAGATTCTCGATGCGGTGCCGCTGGAGCAGGGGCGTTATTTGCTCGCGTTGGGCGAGTCGGGGGCGATGGTTATCGATGCGCACGGTCAGAGCCTGTGCCATTTCCCGGTGCCGGCACACAACATCGTACTGGCCCATGACCGGCAGGTCGTGCTGGTGCTGGCCCGGCGCGATGAAGTCTGGCGCATCAGCAAGCTCGATCTGGTCACGCGCAGTGCGACGGATCTGGGCGTGCAGCGGTTTGATGTGTTCGCCCGGTCATTCGACGGTTTGACCTGGACCGTCGGACGGGATCGGCAGGTACGGGTAGTCGATGTCGATCATGGATTCGAAACCCTGTGGCATGTCAGCGATTTGCCGGGTCAGGTCTGCGGTATGAAAGATGATGAGCAAAACGAACTGCTGTGGCTGACTCACCCAGACCAGGGCTTGTATCTGTGGCACTACCGCTTGCCCGAGCGTCGATTGATCACTCGGGATTTGATGCCGGCCGTGCCAGTGGGCAGTTTCCAGTTGCTCGACACCGATGGTCGGGTACTCAGCGCAACACTCAAACTGGCCGACAATGAAGATCCTGTCTTGGTGGTGGAGTGGATCGGCGGGCGCAAAGGCTACCGGTTACCGGGGCTGGATGCGGAAGAAAGCGATGGGCTGGATGTGTATCTGCATGGCCAATGGATGCTGACTCGTTACCTGATCAACGATCACGAGATGCGGTGGCATTTCATTCATCGCGGCAGCGACCAACTCTGCGCCACGTTGCAATGGCCTTTGCACGGTGTGAAATTACGCTGTTTCGGGCCCGATTTCTTGCTGTTCGATGACCTTGGACGCATGAGTCACATCAACGTCGACTCAGCCACCCAACACAACCTCTCGCTGAATTGACTGGGCCCGGCCGCCTACGCCTTGACCCAACGCTGGCGGCTCCACGCACTGAACCAGTCCACCGCAAACACCAGCGCCAGCATCGCCAGAATCACCGTGCTGGCCTGTGCTTCCTGAAACAGGCTCAGGCTCACATACAACATCTGCCCCAATCCGCCCGCGCCGACGAAGCCCAAAACGCTGGCCATGCGGATGTTGTTTTCCCAGCGGTACAGAATGTAGGCGAGCAGTTGCGGGGCGAGGTTGGGCAGGGTGCCGTAGCAGAAGGCGAGGAGCGGGTTGCCGCCCTGCAAGCGGATCGCTTCGGCGGGCTGCGGGGGGGTGTTTTCCAGTGCTTCGGCGAACAATCGGCCCAGCACGCCGGTGGTGTGAAGGGCGAGGGCGAGGGTGCCGGCGTTCGGGCCGAGGCCAGCGGCGAGCACCATCAGCGCGGCCCAGACCAATTCCGGAATCGCGCGCAGGCCGTTAAGCAGCAGGCGCGAGGTACTTTGCAGCGGCCAGCCGAAACGCCCGGCGGCGGGCAGGGCGAGAACGATGCCAAACACAGCCGCGAGCAGAGTGCCGAGGGCCGACATGGCCAGGGTTTCCATCGAACCGTGGAAGATCGCCTTCAGGTAACCGGCGCTCAGATCCGGGCTGAGAAAGCGCTGCACATATGCGCCCATTTGCTTGAGGCTAGTGGCACTGCCAAGTTCGCCAAGATCAAGGCTCAGATAAGCAAACGAAGCGAAAACCGCCACGCCGATACCCGTGATGAGCAACAGATTGATCAGGCGATTCACGTCAGCCTCCAGCGCAGCAAGCGGCTGAGTTGATCGGCCGCCAGCACCAGCAGCAGGAAGGTCAGCAGAATGCTCGCGACTTCACCGCCGGCGAACATGCGGATCGACAGGTCGATCTGCTGGCCCAGGCCGCCGGCACCGACAAACCCCATCACTACCGAAGCACGGATTGCGCATTCCCAGCGATAGACCGTGTACGACAGCAGTTCGGCACCGACATTAGGCAGAATGCCGTAAGCAAAACTCGCCAGCCGGCCGCTGCCCGATTGCAACAAGGCATGGGCCGGACGTTGGTCGGTGGATTCGAAAATTTCTGCGTAGACCTTGCCGAGCATGCCGCTGTAGGTGATGGCGATTGCCAGCACACCCGCCGCCGGCCCGAGGCCGACCGCGCGCACAAACAGCAATGCCCAGACGATCTCCGGCACGCTGCGCAGGAAGATCAACACACCGCGAACCGGCCAGCGCAGCAACCGGCCCCAACGGCTTGGCACGCCACCCCGTGAGGCCGCAGACAGCGACAAGGCGCGACTGGCGAGCAGGCTGGCGGGGACGGCCAACAGCAGCGCCAACGCCATGCCGGCAGTGGCAATCGCCAGGGTTTGCAAGGTGGCTTTGAACAACAACTGCATAAAGGCTTCATCGTGTGCCGGCGGCCAGAACTGCGCCACAAACCGGCCCATTTCATTCTGGCTGTCGGGCAGCAGCACGCCGAGGTCCAGTTCACTGATCTGGATTCCCGGCCACAACAAGGCAATCGCCACGATTGTCAGCAGCAGTCGCGGCCACGCAGCGGGGTCGCGTGAATCGACGTTCAGCATCGTGGAATCTGCACAGTCAAAGGCGCTACCGCAGCAGTCGGCGATTGCAGTTGTTCGTTGGCGTACAGCGCGTCGAGCATCTCGTGGCTGACTTGATCGGAAGGGCTGTCGAACAGAATCTGCCCGTCACGCAGACCGATGATGCGTGGGAAGTGCGACAGCGCCAGATCCACCGCATGCAGGCTCGCCACCAACGTGACGTTGTGTTCGCGGGCGTGGCGCGACAGGATCGACAGCGTGTGACCCGCCATGACCGGGTCCATCGCCGAAACCGGTTCGTCGGCCAGCAGAATCTCCGGCGCCTGATACAGCACCCGGGCAATGCCGACACGCTGCAATTGGCCGCCGGACAATTGCTGGCAATGGGCGAACAGCTTGTCGGCAAGATCCAGGCGCGCCAACGCCGCGCGAGCGCCGGGCACGTCCAGCGGATGTAACAGATTCAGCAGGCTTTTGCCCAGACTCCATTGGCCGAGTTTGCCGGCCAATACCGCCGTGACCACGCGCTGACGCGGTGGCAGGGGCGGCGCTTGATGCACCAGGCCGATCCGCGCGCGCAGACGCTGTCGCTGCCGGGCGGACAAGTGCCAGGTACGCTCGCCGAGCACTTCAATGCCACCGCTGCTGGGCCGTAACGCGGTGGCCAGCAGGTTGAGCAAACTCGATTTTCCGGCCCCGGACGGGCCGATGATGGCGACCTGTTCGCCGACGCCGATCTGCAAGTCGACGCCACGCAGGGCGTCGACTCCATTGGCGTGGCGCAGGCTGCCTTGGGTGAGGCGTAAGGTCATTTCAGCAGTTCGGCAGCGCGGGCGGCTTCCTCGATGCCCTTGTAGTTTTCAGGCTTGGTATCGATGAAACGGCTGGCTGCCTGCAAGTCGAGAATCTTCTTCTGCTCAGGGTTGGCCGGGTCGAGATCAAGGAAGGCTTTTTTGATCTTCGCCGCCAATGCCGGATCGAGCGTGCCACGCACCGTCCAGTTGTAATCGAAGTAGGTCGGGGTGGTGGCGAAGACTTTCACTTTAGTGGTGTCGACCTTGCCGGCATCTACCAGTTTCTGCCAGACACTGGCGTTCAACACACCAGCATCGACCTTGCCGGCCTGCACCCAGGCGACGGTAGCGTCATGAGCGCCGGAATAAGCGACACGACTGAAATACGCTTCAGGCTTGATGTTGTCATTTTTCAGCATGAAGTAACGCGGCATCAAACTGCCGGAGGTGGACGATACCGAACCGAAGGCGAAGGTCTTGCCTTTGAGGTCGGCCAGGCTCTTGACGTTCGGGTCGGCGGTGATGAATTTACTGGTGAACTGCGCGTCCTGCTCGCGTTGCACCAGCGGAATCACCGGGGTGGTGGCGTCGGTCTTCAAACGCGCCTGAACAAAGGTGAAACCGCCCAGCCAGGCCATGTCGAGACGGTCGGTGGCCAGCGCTTCAACCACCGCCGGGTAGTCGGCTACCGGAACGAACTGCACCTTCATGCCCAATTGCTGTTCCAGATACGCACCCAGTGGCTCGAACTTGCGCAGCAACTCGGTCGGGGCTTCATCGGGGATCGCACTGACCCGCAATACATCAGCGGCTTGCGACACCAGCGCAGAAAAGGACAGGGCCAGGCCGGCTGTCAGAGCCAGGGTTCGTTTGAGCATGGGAATCTCCGTTTCGTGAGCGTCAAAATCATTGCGCCTGCATCCGGGCGCAAAGTCAGGTTAGACGAAACGGCGAGGTTATACGCATTCGACGATCCAAAGGCCAGCGTCTGCACGCGCCGCTTACAAATCAGCGCGGCGCGAGCAGCTTGCCCCCACGTTTTAGGGTCAGTTGGACTCAGGCACTCTGGCGATCACCTTGATCTCGAAGTCGAAACCGTACAGCCAGGTGACGCCGATGGCGGTTGCCGTCGGATGCGGCGCGTTGCCCCAGAACTCGGAGACGACGATATTCCAGATCGTCTCGAACTTCGATTGCGGATCGACGATGAACACGGTGACGTCGACCACATCCTCAAAACTGCTCCCGGCAGCCTCAAGGATCGCATTGAGGTTGTGGAACGCGCGCCGCACCTGGGTTTCCAGATCCGGCTCGGGCGAGCCGTCCTCGGTGCTACCGACTTGTCCCGAGACAAACAGAAAACCGTTGGACCGCACGGCAGGGGAGTATTGATGACGTTCGTAAAGGGCCTGGCGTCCAGGTGGAAAAACAACATCGCGCTGAGTCATGGGGTGTCTCCATCAGTGAGTTGATGGAGCAACATTAGGGGCTTGCAGTGGGGCGATAAACGCGCAATCTTGGCGCTCACTGTTTGCAATATACAAACAATCAGAGGGCGAAAAGTGGACCGTTTTGATGCAATGCAGGCCTTCGCCCGGGTGGTCGAGGCGGGGAGTTTCACCAAAGCCGCCGAAACCCTGCACATGAGCAAGACCACCGTGACCCAGCTCGTCCAGCAATTGGAAGCCAGGTTGCGGGTCAGATTGCTCAACCGCACCACACGCAAGGTCAACGTCACGGCGGACGGCGCGCTGTATTACGAGCGAGTGATCAAGCTGCTGGCCGACATGGAGGATGCCGAAACCAGCCTGTCCGGCGCCGCCGCTTTGCCCAGTGGCCGGTTACGCGTGGATGTACCCAGTCCACTGGCGCGCCATATTCTTGTGCCGGCATTGCCCGGGTTTCACGCGCGCTACCCGGACATCCAGATCGACATGGGCGTCAGTGATCGTATCGTCGACATCATCGATGAGAACGTCGATTGCGTGGTGCGCGGAGGTGAACTGCTGGATCAGTCATTGATGGCTCGCAAAGTCGCGGATCTTCCACTGGGTGTGTTTGCCGCGCCAGACTACCTGGCGCGTGCAGGCACACCGCTGCATCCACAGGAGCTGGAAGATTCACATCATCGCGTCGTTGCTTTCTTGTGGGCGCGCACCGGCAAACCCGTGCCCTATGCCTTGCATAACGAGCGTGAACGTTTGCAAATCAAGGGCCGTCATGTGCTGGCCGTCGACGACGGTAATGCCTATCTCGCAGCAGGTCTGGCCGGAATGGGAGTGTTATGGCTGCCCAAATACATGTCCGATGCGCACGTGGCTCAGGGCGAGTTGGTGCCCTTGTTCGAAGACTGGCAACTGGAACCGATGCCGCTCTACGTGGCGTATCCGCCGAACCGTCATGTCAGCCGGAAGTTGCGGGTTTTTATTGATTGGATTGTGGAGTTGATGGCGTAGCGGATCTGGTGCAAGCAGACACCTGCCGCAGGCGCGATTGACTCTTCGGCGCTTCAGGCCAACTATCGGCGAATAACAACATGACCGATGGACCAGACCTTGATCGAACGACGCCAATTCAGCGGGGGCATGAAGGGTAAAAACCTCCGCTATCTGAATGAGCAATCGGCTGACACCCGCTTGACCCGCACCGGTTTTCTGCTGCTCGAACACTTTTCACTGCCGGCCTTTACCCAGGCGCTGGACACGATCATCACCAGCAACCTGCTCCGTCCGGGCCTGTTCTCTTCGCGCACGCTGGCATTGAGTGACGGCGAGGTGGTCAGTGACCTGGGGCTGGTCATTCGCCCGGATGCGCGGATTGATCTGGCAGCGCTTCAGGAGCTGGATCTGCTGGTGGTGTGCGGTGGTTATCGTACCGAGTTGAAGGCGACGGATGAGTTGATCCATCTGTTGCGTGCAGCGGCGGAGCGGGGCGTCAGTCTGGCCGGTTTGTGGAATGGTGCGTGGTTTCTCGGGCGCGCCGGATTGCTTGACGGTTACCGCTGCGCGATCCACCCGGAGCATCGTCCGGCGCTCACCGAAATCGCCAAGTCCACCCACGTCAGCAGCGAGCCTTACGTGATCGATCGCGACCGGCTCACGGCGTCCAGCCCGTCGGGAGCTTTCCACATGGCGCTGGACTGGATCAAAGGCCTGCACGGCAAGGCACTGGTGGAGGGCGTCGAAGACATTCTGGCGTTCGAAGAGTCGCGGTACCGGCGGATCAAACCGGATGAAAATATCTGTGTCAGCGCGCCGTTGCGTGAAGTCGTGAAGCTGATGGACGCCAACCTCGAAGAACCGCTGGAGCTGGAGCAACTGGCGGTCTACGCCGGTCGGTCCCGCCGCCAGTTGGAGCGCCTGTTCAAGGAACAACTGGGCACCACGCCGCAGCGCTATTACCTGGAATTGCGCATCACCGAAGCGCGACGTTTGCTGCAACACACCGAGTTATCGCAAGTGGAAGTGCTGGTGGCGTGCGGGTTCGTTTCGCCGAGCCACTTCAGCAAGTGCTACAGCTCGTATTTTGGCTATCGCCCGTCGAAAGAGAAACGGTTGGTCAAATAGCCCACGCCCGGTATCCAAGGCTGCGATCTTTTGATGTGAGGGGGCCTGAAATCGACCCGCAAAGGGAACAAAGGATTCACGACCTCCGAGGTGCTTAAACACCACTTCGCACGCACGTTTAACTTACACCACCTGTTACGCCATAACGGCTACAACACCTTGCGCCGTTACCTACGCGTACGCCAGAATCCGCCGGCTTACACGTCTATGAGGCGGGCTGTATCGTTTCCCTGTCACTGCAAAACAGTGATCGGGTTTGGTAGCCCGTTTCTCGACAACCGTATGGCGTCACACCTTATGCAGTCTCTTTTTTGGGGCTCAGTTTTTATATGGTGGCCATGCGTGGGGCCCTTCCGGGGGCGCCGGGGTTTTTCTCTGTCTTGACCGGTCTACCAACCCACGTGTGGCCGCCACCCTTCGTTTGGTAGCGAAAGTGACGGCTCTTCAATTCTTTTAAGACAAAGAGTCCTTTATGTTCAAAATCACGCCGAACCCACCAGAAACCGATCCAATCCCCTACGATCCTGCCCTTGATGTGCAAAACATCAAAAAGGCAACAGAACACGCGATCAACTTCTACCTCAATCCTTCAGCACTGAAGACTTCAATACCCACCCGCAAGACCGGCAAGATCTACCTCATCGATCCCACCGTGGATAACGAAACGCTGCTCGTCGAGGCGACTGAAACCTTATCGTCAGCCAGTGACATGGCGCGTGAACTCGCCGATTCGATCGACAGTTCACAGCGCAAAAAGATGCTGATCCTGCAACAGGTGATCATGCTCAGTGAGCTGGTGGTCGGTCGAGTCCTCGACAACCAGCGCTTGCCGCACTAGTTGGGAGTTTCAGCTGATGTCCAAGACACCCGAACCACCGGTTACCGATCCGGATTGCCTGCTGCCGGCGGCCGTGATCATGGCCACACCCTATACGCCCAGCACTCTATTTACGGTCAACCCGCAATCCGACACCGAATCCTTGCTGACCAATGCCAGCGGTTCCTTGGCGTCCGCCGCGGTCATGCTCGGTAATTTTGCAGGTGTGCTGGAGGGGTCGAACCGCAATACCCTGCTGGGCATTGCACAAGTGGTCATGTTGGGGGAGTTGGCGGTGAACAAGGCGTTGGATAACGTTGTGCCAATCGACTAATCACTCACGTTAATGATCAAGCAGTCAGCCTTTGCGGCTGACTGCTTTTTTGTCTGCGCCAGGATAAGACGCTTTTACAGGTGATCCGCATCAATCACAGCCTTGGCAAACGCCTGCGGATCTTCCTGCGGCAAGTTGTGCCCGATCCCGCCATTGATCAAACGGAACTGATATTTACCGGTGAAGCGCTTCGCGTAATCCTCAGGCGCCGGGTGCGGTGCGCCGTTGGCGTCGCCTTCCAGCGTGATGGTCGGCACGCTGATTGACGGTGCGGTGGCCAGTTTCTGCTCCAGCGCTGCGTATTTCGCTTCGCCCTGCACCAGGCCCAGACGCCAGCGGTAGTTGAACACGGTGATGTCGACGTGATCCGGGTTCTCCAGGGCTTTGGCAGAGCGGTCGAACGTGGCGTCATCAAACTTCCACTGCGGTGACGCCAGTTGCCAGATCAGCTTGGCGAAGTCGTGGGTGTTTTTCGCGTAGCCGGCGCGACCCCGGTCGGTAGCAAAGTAGAACTGATACCACCACTGCAATTCCGCCTTGGGCGGCAGCGGGTTCTGGCCGGCAGCCTGATTGCCGATCAGGTAGCCGCTGACCGCCACCAGTGCCTTGACCCGTTCCGGCCACAGCGCCGAGACGATGCCCGCCGAACGTGCGCCCCAGTCATACCCGCCGAGCACCGCTTGCTTGATCTTCAAGGCATCCATGAAGTCGATGACATCACTGGCCAGCGCCGCCGGTTGGCCATTGCGCAGGGTGTCCTTGGAGAGGAACTGTGTATCGCCATAACCGCGCGCATAGGGCATCAATACCCGATAGCCCTTGGCCGCCAGCAAAGGCGCGACCTCGTTGTAGCTGTGAATGTCGTACGGCCAGCCGTGCAACAGAATTACCACCGGGCCGTTTGCGGGGCCGGTTTCGGCATAAGCGACGTCGAGCACACCGGCCTTCACATGTTTCAACGGGCCGAAGGGCGAGGGTGCGGAATAGCTTACTGCTGCAGGTTCAGAGGTTTGCGCCTGAGCTGTGCCGAAGGCGCCAAACAAGGAGAAAGCGAGAATCGACAAGCCGAGCGCGGTGCCGGTTTTGCGGGTTTGCAGTGCCATCTTCATGGTGACGTCTCCTGTGCGAGCCTTTGGCCAAGGGTTCTGTATGAATCCTTGAAACCTTCAGTGCATTTAAGCGTAGGGACGTATCTGGCCTGTGTCGAAGTGGGGCGTTGTTGAAAGGCGCTGTATCGCGGCGGGGTTCGTACACAGTGTGATACACCGCGCTAAACCCACTGATCACTGGCCCGAATTCGGCCAAAATAATAAGTCGCTGTTTTAAAACAAAAAATATTTCACTTCGCGCTTCACAAACGTAACGAATGTTGTTAAATTGCGCCCCGTTCTCGCAGCGATCCTCACGGAGCCGCTGACAAGAGCTGTAGGGGCGTCGCCAAGCGGTAAGGCAGCAGGTTTTGATCCTGCCATGCGTTGGTTCGAATCCAGCCGCCCCTGCCATCTATTGAAAAACGCCAACTTCGCAAGAAGTTGGCGTTTTTTTATGCCTGCGATTTGGCCCGGTAGAGCAGGGCGGGCGAGTACAGCGCCGAAGCACCGCACTCGCCAACCACTCAGTGCGGTGCGCGGGGGATGGTTTTCATCAGGTCTTCTGGGCTGATGTGGCCGACCACGCTGCCCGGTTGCGGCAGGTTGAGGATGTGGCCCTTCATCTTGCCAATGATGTGCATCTCGCACGGCTTGCAGTCGAACTTCAGCGTCAGCACTTCATCGCCGTGGATCAACTGCATCGGCGCGACTTTGGTGCGCACGCCGGTCACGCCTTTGGCCTGTTTCGGGCACAGGTTGAAGGAGAAGCGCAGGCAGTGTTTGGTGATCATCACCGGCACTTCGCCTGGTTCTTCGTGCGCTTCGTACGCGGCGTCGATCAGCTTCACGCCGTGACGATGATAGAAGTCGCGCGCCTTCTGGTTGTAGACGTTGGCCAGGAAGGTCAGGTGCGAATCCGGGTACACCGGCGGCGGGCTGGTTTCAGCTTTACGGCTACCGCGTGGGTGAGCGGCGACACGGGCGGCGGTGAGGGCTTCGATCACTTCACGGCGCAGGGCTTTGAGCTGCGAATTAGGAATGAAGAAGGCCTGTGGCGCATCCAGTTTGATGTCGGTGGCATGGTACTGCGTGGTGCCCAGCTGGCCGAGCAGATCGCGCAGTTGTTCCAGCGCCTGCTCAGGCTTGTTGGCGACGCCGAACGGGCCGTTCAGGGTGACGCTGGCGCTGATGCCTTCTTCGCTGGTGGCGGTGATTTCCAGCTGCTCTTCACGCAAGCGTGCAAACCAGCTCAGCGCCACGCGGCGTTCGGAAGAAGTCTTTTGCAGTGCCTGCTGCCAGTTGTGATCGAGGTTGCGATTCAACGGGTGATTCGGACGCAGCTTGAACAGGCCTTCCGGCATCTCGTTCGGCTCGACGCGATAGCGGTAGCGCTTCTCGCCGTCTTCATCGAACTCGCCTTTGGCTTCGGCGATGTTGGCGCGGAAACCGACCACTTCACGCTTGACCAGCACGTTCAAGCCATCGCCGTTGGACAGCGGCTCGTGGGTCACGACCTGCATGTCACGCTTGCCGACTTTCTCGACCGTGCCCACCGGCAAACCGGTGAAGGTCGGCGAATCGAAGGCGCCGATGTCGATTTTGCGATCGGTGACGAAGTAATCGGTGCTACCACGATGGAAAGTCTTTTCCGGGTCCGGCAGGAAGAAGTGCGCGGTACGGCCGCTGGAAGCGCGGGCCAGATCCGGGCGATCTTCGAGTACGTCGTCGAGGCGCTGGCGGTAATAGGCCGTGATGTTCTTCACGTAGCCCATGTCTTTGTAGCGACCTTCGATCTTGAACGAACGCACACCGGCTTCAACCAGGGCGCGGATGTTGGCGCTCTGGTTGTTGTCTTTCATCGACAGCAGGTGTTTTTCGTAGGCGATCACGCCACCTTTTTCATCTTTGAGGGTGTACGGCAAACGGCAGGCCTGCGAGCAGTCGCCACGGTTGGCGCTGCGACCGGTTTGCGCGTGGGAAATGTTGCACTGGCCGGAGAAGGCCACGCACAGCGCGCCATGGATGAAGAATTCGATGGCGGCATCGGTTTCGTCGGCGATGGCGCGGATTTCTTGCAGATTCAGCTCGCGAGCCAGTACCAGTTGCGAGAAACCGGCCTGATCGAGGAACTTCGCTCGCTCAAGGGTGCGGATATCGGTCTGGGTCGAGGCGTGCAGTTCGATGGGTGGAATGTCCAGTTCCATCACGCCCAGATCCTGGACGATCAGCGCATCGACGCCCGCGTCGTACAACTGATGGATCAGCTTGCGCGCCGGCTCCAGTTCGTTGTCGTGCAGGATGGTGTTGATGGTGGTGAAGATCCGCGCGTGATACTTGCGGGCGAACTCCACCAGTTCGGCGATTTCGCTCACTTCGTTGCAGGCGTTGTGGCGCGCGCCGAAGCTCGGGCCGCCAATGTACACGGCGTCGGCGCCGTGCAGGATCGCCTCACGGGCGATGGCGACATCGCGGGCAGGGCTGAGCAATTCCAGATGATGCTTGGGCAAGGACATAGTTTTTTTAGTCAGGCTGTCACGGTTAGGCGCGCATTCTACCCGCGAAACGCGCGCCCGGCACGCCTGTGCTGCCCGATGGCTATTGCAGACCTGGTCTCGCTTTTGTAGGAGCTGCGGCACGCTGCGATCTTTTGATCTTGATTTCAAAGATCAAAAGATCGCAGCCTCGTTCCACTCGACAGCTCCTACAGGGCGTTAGGGTGTGACGTCAGGCCTTGGCGGCCATCGCAGTCACTTCCACACGCATGCCTTCGACGGCCAGCGAGGCGACGCCCACCGCTGCACGCACTGGCCACGGCTTGGCGAAGAAACGTTTGTACACTTCGTTGAACGCCGCACGATCAGCCATATCGGTGAGGTAGATAGTCAGGTGCATCACCCGATCCATCGAACTGCCGGCACGTTCCAGTGCGACTTTCAGCGCTTGCAGCGTGCATTCGCTTTGCTCGGTAATACCACCCAGTTCCAGGCTGCCATCGGCACGGGTCGGAATCTGCGTGGAGACCATGATCCCGCCAAAGGTCGCGACGTCGGAGGAAATCGAGTCGGCGTCCGGGTCCGGAGTGAAAGTGATGTCTTGGTTGGCCATGCTGATCTCTTGTTTGAGTGAGTAAAAGTTTGCGCCAGTTTACAGATTCACTGGCGACATGGCCCGTTCGCGCAAACGGCACGGATCAGACCGGCTGTGTGGCCGCTTCTGCCGCCATCGCCAACCGCACACTTGGCCTGTCGGCGATGCGCTTCATGTAGGCGGCCAGCACCGGCCAGTTCTCAATATCGATGTTGAATGTCGGTAGCCAGGTGAGGACGGTAAACAGGTAGGCGTCGGCCACGCCGAAGGTACTCATCAGATAGTCCTGTGTTGCGAGCATCTGGCTCAGTAACTCCAAACGCGAAAACAGTTTGTGTTTGAAGAGCGACTTGATCGATTCCGGGATCTGACTGTTAAACAGTGGCGCGCTGCCGCCATGAATTTCGCTGCTGATGAAGTTCAGATGTTCCTGCAAACGCGAACGCTCCCACGTGCCATTGGCCGGCGCCAGCGCACTACCGGGAACTTGGTCGACAAGGAACTGCAGGATCGCCGGCCCCTCCGTCAGCACCTCGCCGTTATCCAGTACCAACGCTGCCACATACCCCTTGGGATTGATCTCACGAAAATCACGCCCGTCGGCGGTGCGTTTGGTCTGGTTGTTGACGCGAATCAGCTCGAACGGCAGCCCCAGTTCCCGGAGCACAATGTGCGGTGACAGAGAACAGGTCATCGGTGCGAAATACAGTTTCATGGCAGTTCCTTGTGGAGAAAGGACGCCAGAATCCAACGTCACTGAGCGTTTCGCAAAGGTCATTTCGAGTGTTAGCGTATGACAAAATCTCATGAGTATTGAACGTCATATGGTCGCCAGATTGCCCTCCTTGAATGGTTTGAGAGCCTTCGAGTCCGCTGCTCGGCACATGAGCTTTACCTTGGCTGCGCAGGAGCTGAACGTCACGCAAACCGCGATCAGTCATCAGATACGTCGACTCGAAGATGAGCTTGGCGTGCCTCTGTTTCTGCGGTTGAAGGACGGTTTGGCGCTCACGGCAGACGGGCATGCCTACTTGCCCGGCATCCGTTCGGCGTTTCACGAATTGCGCTATTCAACGGAGCAATTGCTGGTGTCGCGCAACAACAGCGTGCTGACCATCAGCACCTTGGTGTCGGTGGCATCCAAGTGGTTGCTGCCGCGCCTGCCTTCATTTCAGCAGGCATTTCCTGAGATTGAAGTACGAGTCAGCGCTTCTACCGATCTGGTGGATTTTCGCAAGGGTGGCATTGATGCCGCGATTCGCTATGGCCGAGGTGACTGGAAGGGCCTGCGTGCCGATTTTTTGATGTCCGATGAGATTTTTCCCGTGTGCAGCCCGGCGTTACTCGGCGGGACAAAGGCCTTGAATACGCCTGCTGATTTGGCCCATCACACGATGCTGCAAGTTAGCGGTATGACCGGCGGAGACTGGAGCGTCTGGCTCAGCGCAGCGGGCCAGCCAGCGCAACTGGCCCAAGGACCACGGTTGACCTTCGATCTGGCAATGATGGCCGTACAGGCCGCCGTTGACGGGCAGGGGGTTTGCATCGGGCGCTCGACCTATGTCGACGACGACCTGCGGGCCGGGCGACTGGTGGCGCCTTTTGCTCTGCGCTTGAAGGATGATCTGGGTTTCTATCTGGTGACACCTCATGAAACCGCCGACTCTAAAAAGATCGTCGCCTTGCGGACATGGTTGCTGGCGCAGCAGCAGAACAGCGAAAGGTTTGTATAAGCGTGTATCAATGACGCCCGTGTACACACGCCAATAACAAACACCGGGTTTAAGACACATCAGCCATACATGCCCTGTGCAAAGTAGCGGTCACCACACCACTACGTACAAGAGGGCAACATCATGCGCCGTCCACTGTTTCTGGCTACCGCTGTAGTACTCGCTTCGATGACCGCAATCGCACACGCTGCTGACACGCAACCCAAGAGCTGGCAACAAGGCCTGAGCCGCACGGATCTGGTTCGCCAGGATCTCGGCGCTGCCGACCGTGAGGTGATTCAGGCACGGGTCGATTTCGAACCCGGCGTGACCTCGCCCAAGCATGCGCATCCGGGCGTGGAAGTCGCTTACGTGATCAGCGGGACATTTGAATATCAACTTGAGGGCAGGGCGCCGGTGATACTGAAGGCCGGGGATTCGCTGTTTATTCCGGCGGGTGTTGCGCATGTCGCCAGCAACGTCGGCAAAGAGAAGGCTTCTGAACTGGCGACTTACATTGTGAAGAAGGGCGAGCCGCTGCTGATTCTCAAACCGTAGGTTAATGGAGAGTCACAATCCTGCGACTCTCGCCAATTCTGATCCGGTCGAGCGCCCGGTTTAATGCATCAAGCGCGTCGAGAAGCGCCTTGGCCTCGGCTTCTCGACCATCACCCCACAGGCGTTCGGCCATTTTGTTCAACGCCTGAATGGAGCGCTCGATTTCTGCGGCGGTTGCGGCCTCTTTACTGACCGGCGGTTTCTTGGGCATTGCGTGACTGTCCTGCGAGTTTGTGCGGGGATGTGCAGTTTTAGCACGATGCCCGGTCGCCGGGAAGTTGAAAGCGAGAGTGCTTGAATGCACTTTTAACTTTTTAAAGTATAGTTTTAACAAAGGTTTACATCGGTATTTCACTTCGCTCGATATAGTTCGTTGCAACTAGCGCAAGTTGAGAAAGTGCAATGCAGTCGAACAACAATCTGATAGATCCCGAACTTATAAAGATCCGGCGACTGTTCGCAACACCCCTGGCGAGTATTCAGTACCCCGATGCAGAAAGACTAAATGCCGAGTTGAAGTCCATCGTCACCCGTCGTATGGCGCAAGATCGCAGTGGTGCACACCACAGCAATGACGGTGGTTGGCAATCGTCGAGCGATTTCTCCGCATGGGGAGGGGCGGCGTGCAATGCGTTGGTGAGATTCGCCACTGACTTTGCCACTCAACTGACAGCGGTGCACAGCGATCAATACGGCCTGACCGAGCCTGTTTTCGACTGGAAGGTCAACGCCTGGGCCAACGTTAACGAGGCCGGCCACAGCAATGCACTTCATGGCCATCCCGGTGCGTTCTGGTCTGGGGTTTACTGGGTCGACGCCGGCGGCCGGGAGGAAGATCCCGGCGTTGGCGGAGATCTGGAATTCATCGACCCGCGCGGCATGGTTGCATCGACCTACAACCCGGCGCTGCGCATGCGAGTTGAAGATTGCCTTACCGCCGGTTTCAGTATTACTTGTGCCGCCCAAAGTGGAACGTTCCTCATGTTTCCATCGTGGTTGATGCATTCAGTAACGCGTTATGAAGGGGCGAGACCGCGGATTTCCATAGCGTTCAACTTTGGCGCTTGATGACAGCCCGATCTGGTCGAGCAAAACACTTCTAGATGTTTTGGCCTGCAAAGTAGCGACTGGGTGCTGTTGCGGCGCTCAAAGTTGAACGATTACATCAAGGTCATTCATGAGTAGACGCCTTGCAATGGCCCTTTCTGAAAGACGGTATGGATAGGTGCGCAGCAGCGTGGTCTACAGTTTCAGCCATGGAATTGATGACTTCAGCCGGTGAGAAATGCTGAACAAGTATCCGAGTCAAACCAACAGCCGCAGAATGCTGGCAGCGCTTGGCTGTGCCTTTACTGTTTTGGGTATCTTCCTGATTATCTTCGACGCGGTTGGCCAAGGCGTCGTGTTCGCTGTGACGGGCATTATGCTCGACATGCTGTGTTTTTTTGCCAGCGAGAAGGGGTATGAAAGGGCGGAGCGATTTCTTTTCTGGTTTACGTGAGTGCGCGAGCCCCGCTCATCAGGGAGATCTCCTATGCAAAAGCGCAAACTCGGCAACAGCGCTCTCGAAGTCTTGACGCTTGGTCTGGTAGGTGAGGCAGGCACTGGATGGTCAAATCGGCATGGACATAGGAGGCTGACTCATCAGTTGGGTCCGCGAGCGGTCGCCGGAGAGGACTATCACTGAAGCATTTGCGTTCATGGCGATGTCGGAACCCTGGAACGTCGCAGCTATTCAAGAAAACAGGAGATCGTCATGCCCGAACCGTTGACCTCATCCGACGCGCCTTTTCGAACCTGGTTCGCCCGTTTCTCAGGCCCTGGATGGGGCGGACGGGTTTTCTGGGCAGTGCTGATTGGCGTAACTGTTTTGCTGTTGATCAGCGGCTATGGCGCTTTCGTCGGTGCCAACAAACAAAATCTGTATTTTGCCTTCCTCGGTGGAATGTCCGGCTTCGCCGCGACAGCGGCCGGTGCCGTTGCAGCGATTGCGTTGCGCAATATCGCTGCACGTACTCAAGACACCATGCTCGGGTTTGCCGCCGGCATGATGCTCGCCGCCAGTTCTTTTTCGCTGATCCTTCCCGGCATCGAGGCGGCGCAAGCGCTGTGCGGCAATCAACTGCTTGCCGCATGTGTTGTCGTTGCAGGGTTGGCGCTGGGCGTGGGGTTGATGGTTGGCCTGGATCGTTTCGTCCCCCACGAGCACGAAAAAAGTGGCCGTCGCGGGCCTGAATCCAAGCGCATCAATCGGGTCTGGTTGTTCGTTTTGGCGATCACGCTGCACAACCTGCCGGAAGGCATGGCCATCGGTGTGAGTTTCGCCAACGGTGACATGCAGGTGGGCTTGCCTCTGACCACCGCCATTGCCATTCAAGACATCCCCGAAGGTTTGGCTGTCGCGTTGGCGTTACGCGTGACGGGCATTTCCGCACTGCGCGCGGCGCTGATCGCCGTCGGGTCAGGATTGATGGAGCCGATCGGCGCTATTGTCGGCCTGGGTATATCCAGCAGCTTCGCGCTGGGTTATCCCATCGCCCTCGGTCTGGCTGCCGGCGCGATGATTTTCGTGGTGTCCCACGAAGTGATTCCCGAGACCCACCGCAATGGCCACGAAACCCCTGCGACGCTTGGCTTGATGCTTGGGTTCGGGGTGATGATGTTTCTCGATACCGCCCTGGGATAGAGCCCGTCGTCAGTCTCGCCAGAGTCGACGAAAATCTGATGGCTGAGGAAAGGGTGGCTGATGACGTTGACTGTCGAGATCCAATATCCCGGTTTGATATCTTCAGCCTAGACATCCTGGTGAGGTTTTTGTCACCAATGCTCTTCCGGCCGAGGCCTTAGCATTCACAGGGGCTTTTTTTGCATCTGTAAAACGCAAATGCAGAGTCAAGGCAATGATGAACGAGCAGATGAGGCCACAGATTCAATGGCATGTTTAGCTTGGGCAACGCTGAGCTCACTCGGCAAGCTCGCACCATTCTTGGCCGCAAGAATCTCGGCCATCACGCTGACGGCGATTTCCGCAGGCGTCTTGCTGCCGATGTAGAGGCCGATCGGTCCGTGCAAACGCTCCAGCGAGGCCTGGGTCTCACCAAAATGCTCGATCAGGCGTTCGCGACGCAGCTGGCTGTTGCGCCGCGAGCCTATGGCGCCGATGTAAAACGCCGGGCTGTGGAGGGCTTCGAGCAGCGCCAGATCGTCGAGTTTCGGGTCATGACTCAAAGCGACGATGCAGGTTCGCAGATCGACCGCGAAGTCGCGGACCACGTCATCCGGCATGCCGACGATGCGCTCCACGCCGTCTACCGCCCAAGTCTCGATGTATTCCGGACGTGGATCGCAAACCGCTACCTTGAAGCCGTTGAACAACGCCATGGTGGCCAGGTACTCGGACAATGCGCCGGCACCGATCATGAGCATCCGATAGCCCGGTCCCAGCGTATTTAGCATCTGTTGGCCGTCAAACGTGAACTGCTCCGGGGTCGCCGTGGGTGCGAGCGTCACCTGGCCGGACGCCACTGCCAGGCAGCGGCGCACCAGCCGCCCGCCATCCAGATGGATCAGCAGTTCATCGAGCGACTGCCAGGACGGGCTGAACTCGAGGATCAGTTCAAGCGTGCCACCGCAGGGCAAGCCGAATCGATGCGCCTCATCGGCGCTGACGCCATAGCGCACCACTTGCGGTGCGCTGTCGTCAAAACCACTGCCGCCATGGGCCGTGGTATAGCGATGGATCAAATCGTCTTCGATACAGCCCCCGGACACGCTGCCCACCACTCGACCGTCGTTACGCAAGGCCATCATCGACCCCGTCGGGCGCGGCGAAGAACCCCAGGTGCGCGCCACCGTTGCGAGCAGTACACGCTCGCCGGCGGCGAGCCAGTCCCGCGCCGTGCGCAGGACCAGCAAGTCGATGCTTTCCATCAGGCTCTCCTCTTAGCGCATGTGCAGGATGATCGGGCTGCTGCTGGCCGGATCGGTGTGTTCGCGCAGCTTGCCAACCGCCTGTGCATCAACAGCACTGCCCTGATTACCCCAGGTGCTGCGCATGAATGTCAGTACCTCAGCAATCTGCTGATCCGATAACTGCTCGCGGAATGCCGGCATGCGATAGGCGTCCGGTACACCGGCAGCCACGACACGCTGCGAACCATTAAGGGTGATGTTGATCGCCGAGGCACTTTCTTTGGCCAGCGCAGAAGTGGCACCCGCCAGCGGTGGCATCCATTGCGATTGTCCCTTGCCGTCCAGGCCGTGGCAGGAGGCGCAGCGCGTCTCGTAGGTGTGGGCGCCCGGCGCATTCAGGCGCGTCGCTGCCGAGACCTCTTGATATTGCCATGGCTGCCCGTCGCGCTGGCGGTCCCCAGGCAACGACTTGAGATAACGGGCAATAGCCGTCAGGTCTTCGTCGCTCATGAACTGCGTGGAGTTGTTGAACGCCTCGGTCATCGAGCCGTAGACCACCGCGTGCCTGTTGCGCCCGGTCTTGAGGAACTGCACGATCTCCGGTTCGCTCCATCGACCCAGGCCGGTGTTGTGGTCATCGCGCAAGCTCGGCGCGTACCAGCCATCGAGCAAGGCGCCAGCGAGGAACGGCGTACCGGATTCATCCAGTGCCTTCTCGTTGAACGCCAGGCCGCGAGGCGTATGGCAACTGCCGCAGTGCCCGGCGCCCTGAACGAGGTAAGCGCCGCGGTTCCACACTTCATCCTGCGCCGGTTTGGCCACGTAGGGCTCGGCGTCGACAAACACACCGTTCCACAGCGCAATCGGCCAACGCAGGTTCAGCGGAAAGGGAATGGCACTCGGGATGTTCGCCTGTTTGACTGGCGCCACGCCTTTCATGAAGAACGCATACAGCGCTCGCACGTCGTCATCACTGAGCTTGGCGTAAGACGGGTAGGGCATTGCCGGGTACAAACGTCGGCTCTCGGGTGCCACGCCGTGGCGCACGGCACGGTCGAAGTCCGCCAGGCTGTAGTGGCCGATGCCGGTTTCTGTGTCCGGGGTGATATTGGTCGCGTGGATCGCGCCCAGCGGTGTGGCCATTTCCAGGCCTCCGGCGAACGGCGCACCACCTGGCACGCTGTGGCATGCCACGCAATCGCTAAGCCTGGCGACGTATTCGCCACGCGCGACCAGCGCCGGTTCGATGTCGGCCGCAGCGATCGGTTGGCTTTCAAGGGGCGAGGCGGGCTCGCGGGTGACATACCAGGCCAGCAGGCCTGCCGCGACCAGGCACGGCACTGCCAGCCAGCCAGCGGTTCTTGCGAATCGGCTGTTATTCATGGGCGCTCCGGCGCTGATCAAGTGAAGGTGTGGCGGCTCATGGGCAGGCTGCGCACCCGCTGACCGGTTAGCGTTGCCACCGCATTGGCGACGGCTGGCGCCACGGCCGGCAGCGGCGGTTCGCCGATACCGCCCATTTTTTCCCCACTCTCGATGACACGCACGTGTACCCGTGCCATCCGCGCAGGCGGCAGGATCGGATACAGGTCGTAGTTGCGCGCCCGGGGTTTGCCATCAACCCATACGGATTCCTCCACCAGCGTCTGCGACAGCCCCAGCGCCACGGCGCCATTGACCTGAGCCTCGACAATCGCCGGATTGACGATGCTGCCCGGGTCAATTGCCTGCCAGATATCGTGCACCTTGACCTGCCCATTCTCGATGGACACTTCGGCGATCACGGCCGTTTCGGTACCGAACGGCGAAGCCATCGCCACGCCGCGCGCACGTCGGCTGCCATCCTCGGCGGTAAACGGCCCGCGCTTCCAGCCTCCCGACAGTTCACCCACCGCTTGCAGCAGTGTGGTCAGCCGCTGGTTGTCACGCAGCAAATGCAGGCGCAGTTCGAACGGGTCCTTGCCGCCCTTGTCGGCCAGTTCGTCAAGGAACGACTCATAGAAGAAGTCGTTGAGGGAATTGCCTACCGAACGCCAGTAACCGAGCATCGCCGGACCTTTGACGTAGATCTGCGCGATCCGCTTGTTGGGGATCGCGTAGGACTTGCCTGACAACCCTTCAAGCGCCGTAGGGTCGAGCTTCTCACCCTGCTTGCCGGCGATGGCTTCAGTGGGACCTTCGGTGGCACTGATCGCTTCGATTGCGAGCGGCCAGCCGTCGCTATCAAGCGCCGCGCGGAAATTCACCGCGGCAACGGGACGGAGCACATCTCGCAGGAACTCTTCCTCTCGACTCCAGATCAGTTTGACCGGGCGGCCAACCGCCTTGGACAATTCGATCGCCTGAGGATAGGGGCTGGCGGAGTCGTAGAGGAAATGCCGACCGAAGAATCCGCCCAGCAATGGCGAATGCAAGGTAATGCGAGACGCATCGAGCCCTGTGCGTTTGGCGATATCCGCACGGAACATGTCCGGTGCCTGATTAGGCAGCCAGACTTCCAGCGAACCGTCCGGATTGAATCTGGCGAGCGCAGAGGGCGGTTCCAACTGTCCGTGGTTCAGGTATTGGTTGTGGTAGGTGGCATCGACGCGGGACTTGGCATCGCCAAGAATCGAAGCCACATCCCCTTGGGTTTCATCATCTCTGGCTGGCCCTTTGTCGTCGGCGAGTCGCTTGAGCCACGCATCGCTGGAAAAGTCGGCGGGCATCGGCCGCACTTTGCTGTCGGCCATTGGCTCTTGCCAGTCGACTTGAATCGCCTCCACCGCACGTTTTGCGTGCCACCAACGCTCGGCGACTACCGCCACGGCACCGGGCAGACGATGCACGGAATGCACGCCTTTCATTGCCTTGACCTGATCTTCGTTGCGCAGGTTGCCCACCGTCATACCCAGGCGCGGGGCATGCTGAACGGCGGCATGGAGCATGCCGTCGACCTTCAGATCGATGCTGTAAAGCGCCTTGCCCGTGGACTTGTCATAGGCATCGACGCGCTTGACCGGTTTACCGATCCAGCGAAACTGGCTCGGATCACGCAGCTTCACAGAGGCCGGATCGGGAACCGGCAGATCCATCGCGCGCTCGGCCAATTCACCGTACGTCAACGAGCGGCCCGACTTGGCATGTACGACTTTGCCAGGTTCGGTGGTCAACTCGGCGACCGGCACGCCAAGCTTTTCTGCACCCGCCAGCAAAAGCATGGCGCGGGCAAGTGCGCCGAGGCGCCGCATCACCGGGTAACTCATGCGCACCGACATACTGCCGCCGGTGACACGCATGCCGTTTTCCATCACCACATAGGCCTCGCCGGGTGGTGCGGCTTCGACCAGGAAGGTCGACGGGTCGGCATCCAGTTCTTCGCCGACAATCTGCGCCATCGCGGTGAACGTACCTTGGCCGCCTTCCATGAACGGGCACAGTAGATGCACGCGGTTGTCCGGGCGGATCTCCAGAAACGCGGGAACCTGTGTGCCGCGCTCGAGCGGTGCAGTCGCCGCCGCTGCAGCTTGCACACGTGTCGAACCGAGCGGCAGGCCAAAGCCGAGCACCAGTGCGCCCACGGCGGTACCGGTCAAGAAACGTCTGCGCGACACATTCACCGGATCGTGCAGATCAAGCGCTGATACTTCCTGGGGAGGGTCGATACGGACATTCATCACGCTTCTCCCTTGCCGGCAAGCTCATGCATCGCGGCATGAATGGCGTTGTAAGTGCCGCAGCGGCACAGGTTGACCATCGCGGCCTCAATCTGTGCATCACTCGGCTTGGGGTTTTGTTTGAGCAGCGCGGTGGCGGCCATCACCTGTCCGGACTGGCAGTAGCCGCATTGGGCGACCTGAAGATCGACCCAGGTCGAGACGACCCTTTTGCCCACGTCATCGGCTTCGATGGCCTCAATGGTGGTGACCTCGCGGCCGACCACACCAGCCACTGGCGTAACGCACGAGCGCACGACATTGCCGTCCACCAGCACGGAGCAGGCGCCGCATTGCGCCAGTCCGCAGCCGTACTTGGTACCGGTCATGCCCAGATCATCGCGGATCACCCACAGCAGGGGGGTATCGGCGTCGGCATCGACCTGATAGGTCTTCTGGTTGATTCGTAGTTCCATGGTTCACCCGCTTGATCATCGGTTGACGTGCATTTTTATAAGCGGTGAAACGCTGCGAGGCGCATCACCGGTAAAGCGTGTCGTTCGCTCAACTGGCCGTGTTGTCGAGCGCTTGCGCCTCGAATGGCTGGCCACGCAGCAGCGAAATGTCACGACTGGGCGCGGTCCCAAACAGGCGGCCATATTCGCGGCTGAACTGCGAAGGACTTTCATACCCGACTGCAAATGCCGCACGCGAAACGTCCAGACGCTCCATCAACATCAGCCGACGGGCCTCGTTCAGCCGCAGCCACTTCTGGTATTGCAGCGGGCTCATGCCGGTGAGCTGGCGGAAATGATGGTGAAAGGTGGGAGCGCTCATTTGCACTCGCGCCGCCAGATCATCGATGCGCAATGCATCGGTGAAGTTGACCTTGAGCCAGTCGATGGCTTTGGCGATGCGATAACCCTGGCCATCGACAGCAGTGATCTGCCGCAGCCGTGCCCCTTGATCGGTATAGAGCAGCCGATAGTGGATTTCCCGCAGGATCAGCGGCGCGAGCACCGGGATCGCCTCGGGCTCATCGAGCAATGCCAGCAGGCGATCGAGCGCACCTTCCAGGGCGGTCGACATAGTGCCAATGCCTGCGCCTGTGCCGGTGGAGGGTTGTCGCTTCGCAGGCATGCCAACCTTGGTGATGACCTCGGCGAGCATGCTCACATCCAGTTTCAGCACGAGCCCGACACAAGGCTGTTCGGGACTGGCTAGCATCACTTCGGAATTGGCTGGCAGGTCCAGCGACGTGACCAGAAACCGCGAAGGGCCGTAGCGGTAGCCTTCGCCACCGACCCACAAGCGCTTTTCCCCACGGCCTACGAGAATGAGGCTTGGCTCGATCATGCACACGACAGGGGGGGCCGGCTGGTCGCGACGAAACAGCGACAGCCCGGGTATGGACGTGACGAAGTCACCCGGTGCGCTCACGCGCGGGTCAATGTTCAACGCCAAAGGTGATTCATGGCGCAGGGGTGTATCGATCATGGTGGGTCGCTCCTGTTGACCGAACTCTAATCCGCTGCAGAGGCGTTTCCTATCCACCACCCTGCATCCTCAGAGGATCAGGCAAGCATTCAAGAGGAATGCACTAGGGCAGAGGCGGATCGACCGGGAGAATGTGTCTATCTGTTACAGGGGAGTGCCCGTATGGGCGACAAACTGCTTGAACCCCTGCGCATCACACCCACACGTTTTTCGCACCAAAGGTAGTTTCCATGACTTCTCCCTCTACAGAAAAACGCGGCTGGAGCGCGGTGCTTGCCATGTCGTTGGCCGCATTCGCCCTGGTCGCTTCAGAGTTCATGCCCGTCAGCCTGCTGACGCCCATTGCGGCAGACCTGCACATCACGGAAGGCCAGGCAGGGCAGGGTATTTCCGTGTCCGGTGCCTTTGCATTGATCACAAGCCTGGTCATTGCTTCGATCGCCGCTCGCGTAGAACGCAAGAAGTTGCTGCTGTGTCTGACCTTGCTGATGATCGTGTCAGGCACGGTCGTCGCGCTCGCGCCAGGCTATCCTTCATTCATGATCGGACGTGCTTTGATCGGCATAGCCATCGGCGGTTTCTGGTCATTGTCGGCGGCGACGGCAATGCGTTTGGTAAAGCCTGATCAAGTTTCCCGAGCGCTGGCCATCGTCAATGGCGGTAACGCTCTGGCCACGGTAATCGCCGCACCGGCGGGCGCGTTCCTTGGCTCGCTGATAGGCTGGCGCGGCGCTTTCTTCTGTGTGGTTCCTGTTGCAGTGCTTGCAGCCGTATGGCTGCTGATCAGCCTGCCGTCGTTCAGTGCTGAGCGCCAGGCAGGTAGCGGTAACGTTCTGCGGCTGATGAAGCAGTTGCCAGTCGCATTGGGGATGGTCGCGGTGAGCGTGTTTTTCATGGGACAGTTCATGCTGTTCACTTATCTGCGGCCATTTCTTGAGGGCGTGACGGGCGTCAGTGTCTCAACGTTGTCCTTCATGCTGCTGGGGCTGGGACTTGCAGGGTTTATCGGCACCTTTCTGATCGAAAGGTTTATGGGGAGCAGCCTGTACCGCACGCTGACAGTTATCCCGCTGATCATGGCTGGCATCGCACTGGCTCTGGTGAACTTCGGCGAATCGCCGGTACTGACCGCTGTGCTGCTTGGCCTCTGGGGATTGGTCGCTACGGCCGCTCCGGTCGGATGGTGGACATGGCTGGCGAAAACGCTGCCTGATGATGCGGAAGCCGGAGGAGGCTTGCTTGTGGCCATCGTCCAGTTAGCTATCGCGGGAGGAGCAATCATTGGTGGCCTGGCATTTGATCTGAGCGGTTACA
Organism: Pseudomonas sp. NPDC087639; assembly: GCF_044743385.1. Taxonomy (NCBI): domain Bacteria; kingdom Pseudomonadati; phylum Pseudomonadota; class Gammaproteobacteria; order Pseudomonadales; family Pseudomonadaceae; genus Pseudomonas; species Pseudomonas sp. NPDC087639. The sequence goes on from NZ_JBIUWI010000004.1 coordinate 80,822, forward strand.
AGGCCACATTCGAGCTCAGCGCAGCCGTGTTGGTCGCCGCTTCTGCGCTTGCTTGGCTAGCGGGTCGCCATGCCACCGAAGGGCTGGGCGATAGGGCTTTAGAATTTCCACCAAACCGCCATTGTCCAGATGCTCGGCCACGGTGATACCTGGCGCCTGGATTGCACGAGAAGCCTACGAGCATCTCGCGAGGGGAGCATTTGAGAAGGTGGTGATCAAAATCGCTTGATAATGTTCAAGGCGCCAATCTGGCGCCTTTTTCGCTTATCTCAGCAGATATATTATTTCCAACATTACTTTGCAGCCTTTGGTGTCTGTTGATTGATCGCCAAGGCAAAGTCTTCGGGAGTTGGGCTTTCCGGCCACTGGGCTACATCTTCAGGCAACGAAATCCAGGGCTGTTTACGCTTGGTCCAGATGTGTGCCAAAGGCGTCAAGCGGTCGGCCCCATTGAGTACGCCAACCCGCAATACACGCATGCCCGGGGCAGCATCGGTCTCATTGAATAGTCGTGTGAAACACTTACTGCAGGCGTACTGCGTCGACGAGTGCTCTTCTGCTTCATGCAGGTATGTAAGCATGCTCCCCGACGCCTCAATCGCCTGAGCGGGACAGACCATATGCAATGCGAACGCACTGCCGCTCCATCGCTGGCAGTTCAGGCAGTGGCATGCATATATAGGTGGAAGTGCTTCAATCTGCAGTTGAAGATGCACTTGTCCGCATCGGCATTGGCCGGTCAAACCCATGATGTTGCTCCTTATAATGCTGCGCTACGAGTCAGGGGTTCATCATCCATGCTTCTCGAATCCACCAGAAGACAATTAATGGAGCAACCGTTGGTACGGAATAGATGAGCGGGCTGGAATGGGAAAGCCAGCGAGTGTTCCTGGCGGTTCTGCGCAGTGGCAGCCTATCGGGCGCCTCCAGGTTGCTGGGAATTGCGCAGGCAACGGCTCGTCGACGTCTCGACAGCCTTGAAGCGGGTCTGGGCGTGAAGTTATTCACACGAACCTCCTCGGGGCTCGTGCCTACAGCATCGGCACGTGGGCTGGTTCACCATGTCGAATCCATGGCGATGGCTGCCGAGGCGTTCAATCGCATGGCCAGCGCTGAAACGCAGGTCACGAGTGGCACCGTCAGGCTCGCAAGCAGCGCTTTTCTGGGCGTCGAGGTGCTCCCGGGGTTGATGCGTGAGTTTCATTACAAGCATTCAGAATTGAAACTTGAGCTCAGTATCAACGATTCGCTGGAAGACATCGCCCGACAGGAGTCAGACATCGCTGTGCGCCTCGTACGCCCGAGAGAAGCGGAAATAGTCGTGCGACGCGCCGGTGCTTTACGAGTGGGCCTGTTCGCAAATGCCCAATGCCTTGAACGCTATGGCGAGCCTGCAAGTCTCGAAGAGGTGCGTCGCGCGCCACTGATTGGACCCGATCGCCGCACTGCTGACTTACGCAGACTGGTCGAGGTGGGGCTGTGCGAAGTAGACCAACCGTTCTCTATCGCCACCGATAACCACCTTGCTCAACTCGCCGCACTCAGAAATGGTCTCGGATTTGGCTTATGCGCTACCACCGTCGCAGCGACCTATGGACTGATCCAGTTATTGCCTGACAGCTTTGGCTTCGACGTTGATGTCTGGATTGCCATGCACAGTGACCTGCGCAAAGTTGGGCGCATCGCCAGAACATTCGAAGCCTTGGGGGAAGCGCTGGCCCTTTATCTGGACGAAAGCAGCGTACAGAGCACAGCCAAACACCCTGAACATCTGGTCGCGAGCAATGTGATTTGAGTAGGCAGCGCCGATATCAGAATGGAAGCGTTGCGGAAATGCCTGAAACGATCCAGAGAGTATGAAGCGAAAAATCGCGAACTTCAGAAACGACAAAGCCCCGAAAAATCAGGGCTTTGTCGTATATAAGATGGCGGAGGCGATGGGGCTCGAACTCCGCCAGCGCAGCGATAAACCCGCTCGGTAATGTCGCCTTTTGTGTGCCCAAGCAGCAGGCTGGCGTCACCCACATCGCTGATTTTCGAAGCGGCTTTCGGGCGGATTGTAGTGGTCGAATAGCGACCACCACTCATTGTGAGTGATCCACCCTTGTCCTCCTTGAACGTGGAGGACAGGCCATGAGCACTATTGCTACTTACAGCCATCAGCCTTGGAACAACATCTCTCCACCAGACAGTACGCTCGGATAGTCAAAGCGTGGGTAACAGCCATTGGCCTTGACGCAACGATGTACGGTACTCATTCGCTACGGAAAACCAAAGCATCGCTGATTTATCGGAGGACGAAGATATCTTGGAATGGCTGAACAGACGGAAGTTTAACCACCCGTTGCGACGGTCGATGCTAGACCGTCGCGATCCACCCCATTGGCGCCGATCACCAAGGGCTGGAAACGACCAATACTTACCACTCAACTCCGCTAGGTTTCATCTGAAAGTAGACGGAGACAAGAGTTGCTGAATACCAAAAAGAGCAGCCAGCTCGTAGGAATATTCCTACAGTCCAGTCGGAAAAGCCTGAATTTTTGCCGCTAAATTTCCTGTTCAAATCTCTCCTCAATGACTTTCGAGCTCTGGCTTGTTTAAGCCTGTCCTGAAAAAAATCAATGAATGAGAGATTTATGAACAGCATCTACCGAGCTATATGGAATCGCACGCGTACCTATTTTGTGTTGCCGTCGGAGTCGGCGTCTGACGTATTAAAATCGCGCAACAGCCTTGCGCGCTTATCTTCAAAAGCGCCGGCTTTTCCCTTGAGCACGTTGTCTGCCAGCTTGTTGTTGGCTTTTTCCAGCGTGGGGCACGCTGCTGTTATGGTCGTCGACGGGACGACCTATAGCGGTACGGGGACAATGACGACATCAGGTGACAACAACCCTGTATTGCGGGTTATGAATGTCGGTGAGGCGACTTGGAGCAACGGTATTCTCAGCGCTTCAGGCACTGGCTTGGGCGCTGTTCTGGTAGAAAGCAACTCCACGCTGAATTTGATCGGCATGACCGTAAATTCCCTCATGGCCAATACGTCTGGTTTGATGGCGTCTGGCGGCTCTACGGTAAACCTTCAAAACACCCAGATCGCTACACTGGGCAACAGCGTCGCGCTGGATGTCAAAGAAGCAAGCCAGCTACTTGGTAACCATGTGCAGATCAACAGCACAGGCTCGGGCCTGCTCGTGACGAACTCGACGGCCGATGTCAGCAATCTCGATATTGTTACCCACGGATCTTTCGGATTTGCAATTGCAGCATTAGGAACCAGTAACGTCAACGTTCGCGGAGCCACCATTAAAACCACCAATAACAGGGGCTATGGAATATACGCCAACCCAGGCGGGACGGTGGTGGCGAACGATATCGTGATCAGTACCTCGGGCGCCAATGGTATTGGAATGCAGGCCAACGGAGAGGCTGCTCATATAAGCGTGGACGGCGGCAGTATCACCACAAGCGGAACTGGTACTAGTTACGGAGTTCATGCTTATGGAGGGGGGACCGTTGATGTCAATAACATGGACATTGCCTCTAAAAGCGAAGCGATAAGGGCTGACGTTGGAGGGACGGTGAATGTTGAGTCGTCAAACCTGCACTCAACGGGTACTGCCATCACTGTCGCAAGTGGAGGCATTGTCAATGCGAACAATGTGAGTATTAAAAACAGCGGCGCGCGTCCGCCAATGGTTTGGGCGTTTACTGATTCATATGTGAATCTTGTCAACAGCGATATTGAAATGTCGGGGGGGCATGGTATCTATGCAGATACTGGAAATGTAACCCTCGATAACGTTCGTATTCACGGCGAAGTAGGTGGTATGGGGATTGCCGCCCGCTGGGGGGGCACCGTTGTGGGCAATAACGTCGATATTGCTATGAGTCTTGCTGATGATAGAGACGAAGAGGACAACATAGGCCTGGCTCTGGGCTCTAGTTCACCTGTTTCCAATATTAGCTTCGATAATTCAAGTATTAAGGTGAATGGCAAATTTGCCACTGCTATTGGCGCTTACGGAGCGGATCAGAAAAACGTCCTGCTTAAGAATACTGTGGTCAGTTCCGATAATGTAGCTATCAAGGCGAGCGACTCCGTTGCTTTTGATGTGACTGCTGACAGCTCTACCATCGAAGGTAAAACATTAATGGCCGGCGGGACCGCCGAATCGGGAGGACAGCAAGTTGTGAGCGTAGCACTGAGCGCCACTAACGGCTCCCGACTTAAAGGGGATGTGGAGATCGACCGTGATTACACCCTCGACAGCAGCCTTAACCTTAACGAAGCTTCTACCTGGAAAGGCGCATCGACTGGTTTACATAATCTGAGCCTCCGTGGTGGCAGTATGTGGAATATGACTGGCGACTCTTCGGTGAGCGCTCTTTCGTTGAACGACGGCCGTGTCAATTTCGACCACTCCAACGGCTTGTTCAAAACGCTGACGGTGGGCAATTTGAGCGGCAATGGCAGCTTCTTGCTTAACACTGACCTGGCGACGCTACAAGGCGACTTGCTCAAGGTTGAAGGGCAAGTTGACGGGGAGCACACGCTGATCGTTGCCGATTCCGGCCACCAGGCACAGGGTGGTGCACTGATGCTGGTGGATACCAACGGCGGCGCGGGGAAGTTCGATTTGTACGGCGGTAAAGTCGACGTGGGTGCCTTCCGTTATGGCCTCGAGCAGCGTGGCGATGACTGGTACCTGGCCGGCACTGCACAGGATGCGGGCGGTGGCGAGGGTCCAGTGGGTGATACCGGTGGCGGTGCCGGAGATATCGTTGCGCCCATTGACCCCATTATTAGCAATCCTCAACCAGAGAACCTGAGTAAGGGCGCAAACGCTGCCATCGCTCAACAGGCGGCGGCCACGGGACTCATCGGTGCGCAGATGAATGCCTTGACCAAACGACTCGGCGAGTTGCGTATGGGCAATGATGAGGGTGGTCTGTGGACTCGTGGCTTCGGCAAGGAGCAGCGCATCGATACAGGTTCCAGCCGTACCTTTGAGCAGCAGGTCAACGGTTTCGAGATCGGCGCCGACAAGGCCATTCCTTTCTACAACGGCAAGCTGTACATCGGCGGTATGGCTGGACAAGGTGAGGCTCGTCAGAACTTCGGCGAAGGCAGCAAAGGCCAGATCGACAGCGCCATGCTCGGCACCTATGCAACCTACATCGACCAAAACGGCGTGTACGTTGACAGCGTGCTGAAGTACACCCACTTGGACAACAAGGTCGACATCACCAGCAATATGGGTAAGAAGGTGGATGGCAAATACAAGAATCACGCCATCGCGGCGAGCGTTGAGGTTGGCAAGCAAATCGATCTTGGACAAGGCTGGTTCGTCGAACCACAACTGGAAGTGCAAGCGTTCCGCGTGGGCAGTGGCGATTACACCGCAAGCAATGGCTTGAAAGTCGAACAGGACGCCGTTACTTCCGTTCAGAGCCGAGTTGGCAGCCTCTTCGGTCGTAACATGAAACTGGATAACGGTATGTCCGTGCAGCCATACGCCAAAGCATCGTGGATTACCGAACATGCCGGTGACAGCAAGGTGAGCGTCAACGATGTAACACTGGACAGCAAGTTGCCAGGTTCGCGGGCCGAAATCGGTGGCGGGGTAATCCTGCAAACCGCCGAGAAGCACAAGTTCTTCATCGATGCGGAATACACCAAGGGCAATGGCATCGAACAGCCTTATTCGGTGAACGTAGGCTACCGCTACGCCTGGTAAAAGCCTCTCCTGAAGGCAGTTTGAAGTAAAGCGAATAGGACCCGGATCTTTGAATTCGGGTCTTGTTCGTTTGTATTTTTGTTGATGACAATCGGCAGGTTCATTTCGTTATTTCAGACAAAAAAACGATTCCTTCCCAAGAAAATAACCGCTGCCTGTAGCCAGTTGGGGCGCTTGACTAGTATCGATTGACGTTTCTGTTGGCCATTGGACGTTTAGACCACTGTCCGATTATGGCCGAAAGCTGCGTATCGAATGCAGCCACATCCCCATGAGCTTCGAGGTCGAATCAACTAAATTTAAGGGTACGCACCAGTGTCGAAGGGCAGGGTTGCGGAAATGGCCGAAAAGATGCGGAAACGATCCGTAGAGAGAGGAGCCAATTTTCTGAATGCCAGAAACGACAAAGCCCTGAATAATCAGGGCTTTGTCGTACATAAGATGGCGGAGGCGATGGGATTCGAACTCATGGACCTGTTACAGTCGACGGTTTTCAAGACCGTTGCCTTAAACCACTCGGCCACACCTCCGTTGCGTTGCG